>JAWLAI010000010.1 GCA_041395565.1 Pseudomonadota bacterium
CCAAGAAGAAACGGCATCAAAGTACCGCCCCACTCGCGGGTCTCTCGGGTTATTTCCGTCCAAATAGCCCAACGTTCGCACTCGAGCATCATGATAGGCCGCGAAGGCGTTGTGAGAGCGCCGAATATAGGCGAGAACTACTTGTCTCCAACGGTCCTTGAAGGCTGCGCGAAGAGCGTTGTTCAGGAAATGATTGACTACCCAGTATGGGGCTTGAGGGAACTTGTCCGTCAGATCAGGAACAACCGCAGACCGGAACTCAGCGATACCGGGCGCGATGAGTTTGCTTAGAATCTCGGGGTTCCACTGCATGGCAATCTAACTACTATTCGACGGAGTGGGTAAACCTGCCAACAGTTGGCAAATCTGTATATCCAATTTCTATATATATGAAATCAGTGTGCATATCTAGAAATTAGGCAGGTAGGCCGCTCCCTGCAGGACGACTAGTACATTCGTACTAGTGCGCCCAACCGTGGCCGATACGAATCACCCATGCGGGCACTGCGGCAGGCTGACGGGATGTCTGCCTGCGCGGGAATGACAACCGGGGTGTGCTGCGTGTCTCTGCGTCACTCATGCTGCGCTGCGCCACCCTGCAGCGCTCGAGCTCCGCGCCATCCGTTGCGCCCTTCGCAATGCCCTTGCTGCAGGCGCGGCGGCATGACCCGTGGCGCATGCGTCCCGGCGTGTGGCGGGTTATGCAATCACGCCACTACCATTGCAATCCCAGCGCCCGCTTCCCCAGCACCGCGTCGTCGAACACCACCCGGGCCGGGCCGCCGGCCACGCCGTAGCAGACGTGCAGCGGCAGCAGGTGTTCCTCGCGCGGGTGGCAGTAGCGCGCGTGCGGCGCGTCCTCCCAGCCGGTCAGCCGCTGCGCGCGCCCGGCTTCGTCGAGTTCGTGCGAGGTACAGGTCTCGACCAGCCAGTCCTGGAAGGCCGCGTTGGCGGGATCCGGCGTGCCCGGCCGGGCGGCGAAGAAGGCGCGCAGGTTGTGGAAGGAAAAGCCGGAGCCGACCACCAGCACGTTGCGGGCGCGCAGTCCGGCCAGCGCGCGGCCGATGCGGATGTGCAGCGCGGGATCCAGGCCGCGCACCAGCGAAAGCTGTACGCAGGGGATGTCCGCAGCGGGATACATCAGCTTGAGCGGCACGAACAGGCCGTGGTCGAAGCCACGCGCGGCGTCCACCGCGGCGTCGATGCCGGCACCCGCCAGCAGCCCGCGGACGTCGCCCGCCAGCGCCGGGTCGCCCGGTGCCGGGTATGCGATGCGGTAGGATTCCGCGGGGAAGCCCGCGTAGTCGTAGATCAGCGCGGGCCGTGCCGCACCGGTCAGCGTGGGCACGGACGCCTCCCAGTGCGCGCTGATCAGCAGGCAGGCGTCCGGCCGGCCGAGATCGCGCCCGATGGCGCCCAGGAATTCGATCAGCGCGGCGTGGTGCGGCTCGCCCAGCAGCGGCCACGGGCCGCCGCCATGCGGCAGGAACAGGACCGGACTCAGCGCTGCCCGCCCCGGCATCGGCGCATCTCAGTCACACTTCGGGCCGAGGTAGCGGCCCGTCATGCGGCTGCGCTGTTCCATGTTCATGGTACCGATGGAGATCTTCATCACCATCTCGCCGGCGACGGTCCTGCCGCGCGACTCGAACCGCCCCTCGCCGGTCATGAACGGCACGCCCGTGCCGCCGTCGCATTCCATGGTCCAGGCCACGCGGTTGCCCTGCTCCTTCAGGTCCAGCAGCCGGCACTGCTCGACATTGGCCATCAGGCTGACGGGATCGTAGCTGGCCTGGTCCACACACTGGATGGTGGTCTCATCGAGCGGTTCGTTGGTCAGCGGGTTCACGCCCTTGAAGGCCATCTCCCACTTGCCCGGTTCCAGCGTGATCGCACCCGCCGGCAGCGCACAGGCCAGCAGCAGCGCACCCGGCAACAGCCGTCCCTTCGCATTCCTGTTCATTTCATCCTCCGCCTCAGTGTTTGCCGCCGAGCAGCTCGATCTGGTAGCCGTCCGGATCCTCGATGAACGCGATGATGGTGGTGCCCGCGTTCATCGGCCCGGCCTCGCGGATGACCTTGCCGCCGCGCCGGCGCAGGTCCTCCACTGCCCGGTAGACATCGTCGACCTCGATCGCGATGTGCCCGAAACCCTGGCCGAGATCGTAACGGTCGGTGTCCCAGTTGTAGGTCAGCTCGATCACCGTGCTGTCGCGCTCGTCGCCGTAGCCGACGAAGGCGAGCGTGAACTTGCCGTCCGGGTAGTCCTTCTGCCGCAGCAGCTTCATCCCCAGCACGTTGGTGTAGAAATCGATGGAGCGCTGCAGGTCACCGACCCGCAGCATGGTGTGTAGCAGTCGCATGTCTCAGCCTCCGCATAGCGGTTGGTTCAGCGTTCAGACGGCCGGCGCGGGCGCGGTCCGCTCCTGCAGACCCTGCATTGTCCTGCAGGCGCGCTGCGCGAGCCCGAACAGTTTCGGCCGAATCGTGCGCGGACACGGCCCGCGCCGCCAGGCCCGCACGGACCCAGGCGCGCTTGTCCGTGGCAGCGAGCGCGTCGTTCCCACCACGTTCAGCGGTATTTCCTGCGGTTGGCCGCGATGCGCATGCGCAGCGCGTTGAGCTTGATGAAGCCTTCCGCATCCTTCTGGTTGTAGGCGCCGGCATCGTCCTCGAAGGTGGCGATGCGCTCGTCGAACAGGCTGTCGGTGTCGGACTTGCGCCCGGCCAGGATGACGTTGCCCTTGTAGAGCTTGACCCGCACGGTGCCGTTCACGGTGGCCTGCGAGGCGTCGATCATCTCCTGCAGCATCCGGCGCTCCGGGCTCCACCAGTAGCCGTTGTAGATCAGGCTGGCGTAGCGCGGCATCAGCTCGTCCTTCAGGTGCGCCACCTCGCGGTCGAGGGTCAGCGACTCGATGGCGCGGTGCGCCTTGAGCAGGATGGTGCCGGCCGGCGTGCCGTAGCAGCCGCGCGAACTTCATGCCGACGTAGCGGTTCTCGACGATGTCCACGTTTGACCGACGCCGTTGGCGCCGCCCAACGTTTGAGATCTCATGACCCGGCCCGGGCTCGCGGACTTGCCGTCGATCGCCACGGCGTCGCCGCGCTCGAAGGTGATCTCGACATAGGTGGGTTTGTCGGGCGCCTGCTCGGGCGCGACGCTCCACAGCCACATGTCCTCCTCCGGCTCCGACCACGGGTCCTCCAGGATGCGGCCCTCGTAGGAGATGTGCAGCGAGTTGGCGTCCATGGAATACGGGCTCTTCTTGCCCTTCTTGTGCTCGACCGGGATGTTGTGCTGCTCGGCGTAGGCCAGCAGCGTCTCGCGCGAGGTGAGGTCCCACTCGCGCCAGGGCGCGATGATCTTGATGTCGGGATTGAGCGCGTAGGCGCCCAGCTCGAAGCGCACCTGGTCGTTGCCCTTGCCGGTCGCGCCATGGGCGATGGCATCGGCGCCGGTCTCGTGCGCGATCTCCACCAGGCGCTTGGCGATCAGCGGCCGCGCGATGGAGGTGCCGAGCAGGTACTCGCCCTCATAAATGGTGTTGGCGCGGAACATCGGGAACACGTAGTCGCGCGCGAACTCCTCGCGCAGGGTCTCGATGTAGATCTCCTTCACGCCCATGGCCTTGGCCTTGGCGCGCGCCGGCTCGATCTCCTCGCCCTGGCCGATGTCGGCGGTGAAGGTCACCACCTCGCAGCCGTAGTTCTGCTCCAGCCACTTGAGGATGACGGAGGTATCCAGCCCGCCGGAGTAGGCAAGCACCACTTTCTTTATGTCTGACATACGTATATCTGCCCTGGCAGTGACCCCCGGACCGGGAGTGAAATTTATCTACTGGCTTCCGTCATTGCGAGGAACGCCGTGTCGAAGCGATCCCCCGCTGGCGGTCGCCACATGTATTGTGACCTGCATTAATAGCCGACATGTTCTGAACGCCATTCCGGTCAAGCGAGCGCGAGCCGGAATCCGGAGCATAAAGCGCAAATCCGGGTTCCCTGGCCGCCACGGGCATCCTGCCCGCTCGCGACACTCGTACATCCCACTACATCGTGCGCGGGAATGACATCATGCTCCGCAGGACTTGTCACTGGATTTTGCAATATTCAACAACAGATTGTTACGCTGGCCGCTCCCGGCTTCCCGCCTCCCGCGGCACTCATACAGCCTGAATACCGTGCCCGTAATGACGTGATAACCGGCCGATGCGGGGCTGCCTACGCCTGCGCCGGCCTGGTGCTGCGCCGCAGGCGCGAGAGCAGCCGCCGCGCCAGGTCGCCGAACAGCTCGGTCTGGGTCGGGTGCGGATGGATCGCCGCGCCGACCTGCTCCAGCGTCATGCCGCCTGCGACCATCATCACCGCCTCGCCGATCAGCGTGTCCGCGTGGTCGGCGAGGAAATGCACGCCCACCACGCGGTGCGTGGCCTTGTCGGCGACCAGCTTGATCAGGCCGTGGGTCTCGTGGTTGATCATCGCCTTGGCATCAATGTTCATCGGCACCTTCACCTCGGCGACATCCATGCCCCTGGCCTTGGCCTGCTCGGTGGACAGGCCGACGAACGCGGCCTGCGGGCGCGAGAAGATCACGCCGCAGTCCAGGTCCTGGCTGTACTGCATGTCCTCGCCGAGGATGGTGGCGGCGGCGACGCGGCCCTGCTGCGCCGCGGTGTGCGCCAGCATCAGCCCGCCGATCACGTCGCCGACGGCGAAGATGTGCGGCACGCTGGTGCGGCAGCGGCTGTCCGCCGTGACGATGCCGCGCTCGCTGGCCACGCCGGCCGCCGCCAGGTTGAGCCCGTCCAGCACCGGCCGCTTGCCGGTCGCCATGATCACGTAGTCCACGGCCTGGTTGTGCGCCTTGCCGGCGCTGTCAGTCCAGGCCACCTGCATCGCGCCGGGCGTGCCGGAGATGCCGTTGACCGCCGCGCCGGTCTGCACGTCGAGGCGCGGCTCGGCGACCAGGATCTCGGTGAGCGCCTGCGCGATCTCCGGCTCGACCTCGGCCAGGATGCGCGGCTGCGCCTCGATGAGCGTGACCTGCGCGCCGAAGTCCTGGAAGATCTGCGCCATCTCCACGCCGATGGCGCCGCCGCCGATGACGGCGAGTTTTTTCGGCGGCGCGGCCAGCGTCCATACCGTGTCGGAGGTCAGCACCCCGCCGCTGTCCAGCCCTTCGCGCGCGCCGGGGATCGGCGGCACGAACGGCGGCGCGCCGGTCGCGATCACCGCGGCGCCGAAGCTGATGCTGCGCGCGGCCTTGCCGGTCGGGACCGCCGCGCGGCTGTGGGGATCGTCGCTGTTGTTCGCGGTGTTGACGGCCAGCGTGTGCGCGTCGACGAACTGGCCGAAGCCCTGGAGGTAGTCGATGCGCACGCCCTTGTCGGTCTTGAGCGCCATCGCGCCGCGCGTCTCCAGTACCTGGCGCCGGTGCGCCTCCAGGTCGGCCCACACCAGCTTGGCCTTGTTGGTACCGGCCACGCCCAGGCGGGCGTCCTCGGCGCGGTCGCGCATGCGGTCGGCCGCCGCGCGCCAGGCCTTGGAGGGGATGCAGCCGCGCCACAGGCATTCGCCGCCGGGGAACGGTGCGTCGTTGACCAGCGCGACCTTGAGCTTGTGGCCGACCAGGTCGCGCGCGCAGTCCTCGCCGCCCGGACCGCCGCCGACCACCACCACGTCGTAGTCCCACTCGCCCGCCGGGATGGCCGGCCCCCCCGGGCCGATCCAGTCGGCCGGCTGCTGCACCAGCGCCTTCAGGGTCTTGAGGAACAGCGCGACATCGGCGCCGTTGATCACGCGGTGATCGGCGGTGACGGTGAAGGCGCTGCCCTTCTCCGTGTTCGAGGCGATGGCCAGGATCGCGGCCAGGCCGGGCGTGGCGATGGCGTCGAAATGGCTGACGTCGAACATGCCCATGTTGGAGATCTGGAAGGTCGCGCCGGTGAACTCCTCCGGGTTGAGGTGGCGGGTGCGCGCCCGCGCCACCAGGTCCTTCCAATCGTCGTTCAGCGCGGCGAGCTCGCGCGCCTCGCAGCCGCGCAGGATCGGCACCACCAGGCCGCCGTCGTCGGCGGCCACCGCCATGCCGATGTCGACCTGGTTGCGCTCGATGAGCTTGTCGTCGGGCTGGTAGCACCAGTTCATCTTGGGATGCTGCGCGATGGCGAGCCCGCAGGCGCGCGCGATCGCCACCGTCACCGACACGCCGGCGCCCTTGGCCGCGGTCATCAGCGCGTCGAGGCGGATATGGGTGGTCACGCGGAAGGTCGGCATGGAGATCGAGGACGCCATCGCGCGCGCGATCGCCTTTTCCATCGACCGCATCGGCCGACCGTTGCCCGGCACGGGCACCTCGAACGGCGCCGGCGCGCGCTGCACGTCGGCCGCGACCACCACGCCGCCCGGACCGGAACCGCTCGGGCGGTCAATGTCGGTGCCGAGCTGTGCGGCGAGCCGGCGCGCCAGCGGCGAGGCCCTGTTTGCCTGCGGCCGCGGCGCGGCGCGGCGCGGTGGCGGCAGGCGCAGCGGCGAGGCGCTGCGGTCGGTGCCATGACCGGACGTTCAGCTTGGTGGCCGGCGCCGGCGCGGCGCTGCCCTGGCGGCCGCCGGCTTCGCCTGGCTGGCATCGACGGCATCGTTGCGTTCCACCAGGTAGGCGATCGCGCTGCCCACCGGCACCACGCTGTCGACCGGCGCGATGGGCCCGGACAGGTAGCCGTCGCGGAACACCTCGACGTCCATGACCGCCTTGTCGGTCTCGACCGTGGCGACGATGTCGCCGCGCTTGACCGCGTCGCCGACGTTCTTCTCCCAGCTCACGATGACGCCTTCCGTCATGGTGTCGGAGAGCTGGGGCATCTTGATTACGTAGGGTTCAGCCATGGTTTTCCATTCAGGTCAAGGCGCCACAGCGCACACAGAGTTAAAAAAAGCCTAGAACCTATCTCACAATTGGCACAAGCATTCCTACTTCGTCATGCCCGCGCAGGCGGGCATCCAGCAAACCCGCGCAATACTGGATTCCGGCCTGCGCCGGAATGACGAGAAACATGGCCGCCGCAGGATTTTCCAATTTCGAGATAGGTTCTAGTACGGCCTTGATAAACTCTGGGTACTCTGTGTGCTCTGTGGTAAAAATCAAATCCCGAACATCCTGCGCACGGCCTCGACCACGTCGTTGGCATCCGGCAGCGCGGCCTTTTCCAGGGCGTGGTTGTAGGGGATCGGCACGTTCAGCGCGGAGACGCGCACCGGGGCGGCGTCGAGCTCGAAGAAGCACTCCTCGTTGATGATCGCCATCACCTCGGCACCGACGCCGACGGCGGGTTCGGCCTCCTCCACGATCACGGCGCGGTGCGTCCTGCTGACCGACTCGCGGATGCCCTTGCGGTCGAGCGGGCTCAGCGCGTACAGGTCGATCACCTCGGCCTCGATGCCGTGGTGCTCGGACAGCAGCTCGGCGGCCTTCAGGCACCAGTGCACGGAGATGTTGTAGCCGAACAGGGTGACGTCGCGGCCCGCGCGTGCGACCTCGGAACCTTCCAGCGGGTGGAAGTATTCCTCCTCCGGCACCTCGCCCTTCATGTTGTACATGAGTTCGTGCTCGTTGATGAACACGGGGTCGTTGCAGCGCACCGCGGATTTCAGCAGGCCGTAGGCCTGGCGCGGGTTGGACGGCGTGACCACGCGCAGCCCGGCGATACCCATGAACACCTTCTCCATGCGCGCGGAATGCTGCGAACCGAGCTGGTGCGCGGTGCCGCCCGGGGAGCGCACCACGATCGGCGCCGTGAGCTGGCCGCCCGACATGTAACGCACCTTGGCGGCGGTGTTGAAGATCTGGTCCATGGCGAGCCAGGCGAAGTTCACCGACATGATCTCGATGATCGGCCGCACGCCGAGGAAGGAGGCGCCGATGCCCAGGCCGGTGAAGCCGTTCTCCGAGATCGGCGTGTCGATGACGCGCTGCTCGCCGTATTTCTCGTACAGGCCGCGGGTCGCCTTGTAGGTGCCGCCGGCCACGCCGATGTCCTCGCCCATGGCGATGACCATGGGGTCGTTGGCCAGCTCCTCGTCGTGGGCACGCAGGATCGCCTCCCAGAACATGATCTCGGCCATTATTCCACCCCGCCCCTGACCCAGGGGTCATTCTCGGCCAGCACGTATTTCTCCACGTCCGCGATGTGCGGCTCGGGCGATTCGGTGGCGAAGCGGATCACCTCGTCCTCGATCTCGTCGAGTATCTCGGTATCCATATTCTTGTATTCCTTCAGCGTGAGTTTGCCGTCCTCGATCAGCCGGTCGCGCAGCATGATGATCGGGTCGCGCTTGCTCCACATGCGTTCCTCGGTCTTGGCGCGGTAGGCGTTGGAATCGGACATGGAATGACCGCGGTAGCGGTAGGTCATCAGTTCCAGGAAGTACGGTCCCTTGCCGCCGCGCACGTGCTTGACCGCCTTGACCGCGGCCTTGTACACCAGCTCGATGTCCTGGCCGTCGCACTGCGCCGAGGGGATGTTGTAGCCCGCGACGCGCTTGTACTGGTCGACCACCGCGGTGGAACGGTCGATGCGCGTGCCGATGCCGTAGAGGTTGTTCTCGCACACGTACAGCACCGGCAGGTTCCACAGCGCGGCCATGTTCAGCGATTCGTGGAAGGTGCCCTGGTTGTTGGCGGCGTCGCCGAGGAAGCAGATGCAGATCTCGTCGCCGCCCTGCATCTGGATCGCCTTGGCGATGCCGGCGGCGAGCGGGAACGGCCCGCCGACCAGCGCGTAGCCGCCCATGAAACGGTGCTTGACGTCGAAGATGTGCATGGAGCCGCCGCGGCCCTTGCTCACGCCGGTCTCCTTGGAGAACAGTTCCGCCATCACCGCGCGCGGGTCCGAGCCGGACTTGATGGCGTGCACGTGGTCGCGGTAGCTGGTGATGACGTAGTCGTGCCCGACCCGGGCCGCTTCCAGCACGCCGTGCGCGCAGGCCTCCTCGCCCGGGTACAGGTGCAGGAAGCCGCCGATGTTGCGTTCGACGTAGGCTTCGTAACAGCGTTCCTCGAAGCGGCGCGCGAACAGCATCTCCCGCAGCAGGCGTATCTTGTCGGCGTCTTTCATAGTGTAGGGATCTGACCCGGTGACTGCGGCGCACGGCCGCGGGCCGGGCGGTCACTGGTGGTGGTTATGGGTGTCTCGATCACGACTTTGCAGCACTCCGAAGTTACCGTTGCGGCAGCGCCCGCGCCCGTCCACGCCATGCCGGATTTCCGGCGTTCCGTGGCCGGACAGGCCCGCGCAGGCGCAGGCCGGTCTCGTGCACCCGGCTGGCGCCATCCCCCTGAATTGCAAGGGGACAGCGGTACCGGAATCCCGGCAAGCGCGATATGATCAGCGTTTTGCAGGAACAGGTCAAGGCAATCGGCATGGATATCCCCTTCCGTCACAGTGAGAAAATCAAGCTGAATCAGCACACAACTGACCTGGGCGCGGCGGCGGCCGACAAGCTCGCGGCGCTCGTCGTGCTGCTGCCGGCGGCGCCCGGGAAGGCCGCCTGGGACCGCGTGCCCCACGCCGACGTCCTCAAAGGCCGCTGGCAGCAGCAATTGCGCCGCGACCGCGACAGCGACTGCCTGATCACCGACCTGCCGAACGCGCGGGGCACGCGCGTGTACCTGCAGGTGGTCAAGCCGGACACCCCCGCCTTCGCCAGCCTCGGCAAGCTGCGCGCGCTGGCCGCCGCGCTGTTCAAACTCGATCCGGCCGCGGCGGCCGTGCAGCTCGCCGGTCTGGATGACGACAGCGCGGGGCGCGTGGTGGAACATCTGTGCGCCGCCCTGCTCGCCGCCGCCTGCCCGATGCCGAGCTACAAGCACAAACCGCAACCGCCGCCCGTCCTGCGCCGGCTCGATATCCACGGGCTCGCGGCCAAGGTCGACCTGGCGCCGGTGCAGGCGGAAGCCATGGGCAATCACCTGGCGCGCTGGCTCTCCGCCCTGCCCGGCAATGAACTCACGCCCGGCAAGTACCGCGCCTACATCGCCAAGCTCGCGCGGCAGCAGGGCTGGAAGATGCAGTTCCTCGACCGCAAGGCCCTGCAGCAGCAACACGCGGGCGCCTTTCTCGCCGTCTGCCAGGCCAGCCCGACGCCCGATGCCGGCATCGTGCACCTGCGCTACCGGCCGCAGGCGCGCGGCCGCAAGCTGGCGCTGGTCGGCAAGGGCATCTGCTTCGATACCGGCGGCGTCAACGTCAAGCCGGCGAAGTTCATGAACGGTATGAACGAGGACATGCAGGGCAGCGCGGTGGCGCTCGGCACGCTGCTGGCGCTGACCCGCCTGCAGTGGCCGCACCCGGTCGACTGCTGGCTGGCGCTGGCGGAGAACCATGTCGGCAGCCGCGGCTACAAGCCCAACGACGTGGTCACCGCCTGCAACGGCACGACCATCGAGATCAAGCATACCGATGCCGAGGGGCGCATGATCCTGGCCGACACCCTGGCGCTGGCGAGCCGGGCCGCCCCGGACGTGCTGATCGACTACGCCACGCTGACCGGCGCCTGCATCTACGCCCTGTCCTCGCGCTACAGCGGCGTGTTCAGCAACCGCACCGGCCTGCACGCGGCGCTGATCGCCGCCGGCGCCGAGAGCGGCGAGCGCGTGTGGCCGTTTCCGCTGGACGAGGACTTCGACGAGCTGCTCAAGTCGGAGATCGCCGACATCCTGCAGTGCAGCCTGGAGAACGAGGCCGACCACATTCTCGCGACGCGTTTCCTGCACCGGTTCGTGGACCGCCACATCCACTGGATCCACGTCGACCTGGCCGCCAGCAACAACAAGGGCGGGCTGGCGCACATCCCGACCGACACCACCGGCTTCGGCGTGCGCCTGACCCTCAACCTGCTGCGCCGCCAGGCCCTCATGGACGGCGCATGGAACTGAGCCTGACGCGTCCCGACGACTGGCACCTGCATGTGCGCGACGGTGCCGCGCTCGGCAGCGTGATCGCGCACACCGCGCGGCAGTTCGCGCGCGCGATCATCATGCCGAACCTGCAACCGCCGGTCACGAACGTGGCGCAGGCGCGCGCCTACCGCGCGCGCATCCTGGCGGCCCTGCCCGCGGGCAGCACGTTCGAACCGCTGATGACGCTGTACCTGACCGACAACACCACGGCGGCCGACATCGAGGCGGCGGCCGCCGACGGGTCGGTGCATGCCGTCAAGCTCTACCCCGCGGGTGCCACCACGCACTCGGATGCCGGCGTGACCGATATCAGCAACACCTGGGCGGCGCTGGAGGCGATGCAGGCGCGCGGCCTGCCGCTGCTGGTGCATGCCGAGGTGACCGATCCCACGGTGGACGTTTTCGACCGCGAGCTGGTGTTCATCGACCGCGTCCTGGAGCCGCTGACGCGGCGCTACCCGGAGCTGAAGGTCGTGCTGGAGCATGTCACCACGCGCGAGGGCGTGGATTTCGTGCTGGCGGGGGGCGGCCACATCGCGGGCACGCTGACCGCGCACCACCTGCTGCTGAACCGCAACGCGATGTTCCAGGGCGGTCTGCAGCCGCATGCCTACTGCCTGCCGGTACTCAAGCGCGAGACCCACCGGGCCGCGCTGGTCGGCGCCGCGACCGGCGGCAGCGGCAGGTTCTTTCTCGGCACCGACAGCGCGCCGCACGCGCGCGAACGCAAGGAAAGCAGTTGCGGCTGCGCCGGGATCTACACCGCGCACGCCGCGCTGGAGTTGTACGCCCAGGCCTTCGAGGACGCCGGCGCTCTGGACCGCCTGGAGGCGTTCGCCAGCCACTACGGTCCGGACTTCTACGGCCTGCCGCGCAACTCGGGCAGCGTCACCCTGGTGCGCGAGGACTGGCAGGTGCCGGACAGTTACCCGCTCGGCGCGTCCAGCGTCATCCCGATGCATGCGGGCAAGACACTGCGCTGGCGGCTCGCGTAATCATAATCAATGTGGATCAATGGTGGGATCGATCAATGGGGTCAGACTCGATTGATCTGAAAACAACGCAGCAATCAACCACCCTGCAAAAGATCAATCGAGTCTGACCCCATTGATCATCTCGAGTCTGACCCCATTGATCTTGCCATTGATCTTGCATCGCATAAGCTGTCCCGTTTCGGTATGCTGTCGGCATGCTGAACGACACGGATAAATCACCGATTGCCCGGCGCTTCCGCGGGTTTCTCCCGGTCGTGGTGGATATCGAGACGGCGGGTTTCAACGCCAAGCGCGATGCGCTGCTGGAGATCGCCGCCGTCACGCTCGACATGGACGAAGCCGGTTATCTTTGCCGCCACGAGACCATCGCCTGCCATATCGAACCCTTCCCCGGCGCCAATCTCGAGGCGGAATCGCTGGCCTTCACCGGCATCGACCCCTACAACCCGTTTCGCATGGCCAAGCCGGAACGCGATGCGCTCGAGATCATCTTCAAGCCGGTCCGGCGGCGGATCCGCGAAAGCGGCTGCAAGCGCGCCATCCTGGTCGGGCACAATGCCGCCTTCGACCTGTCGTTCCTGAACGCGGCGGTGAACCGCACCGGTATCAAGCGCAACCCGTTCCATCCCTTCAGCACCTTCGACACCGTGCCGCTCGCGGGCATGGCCTACGGCCAGACGGTGCTGGCACGCGCCGTGGAGGCGGCCGGCTTCGACTGGAGCAATGACAAGGCGCATTCCGCCATCTACGACACCGAGAAGACCGCCGACCTGTTTTGCGCCATCATCAACCGCTGGAACGAGCTCAACCTGCAGCACGGCGAGGGCGCCGGACCGGCGCAGCGGCGCCAGGGTAACTGATCATGTCCGACCTGCCCGATCTGAACGAACAGATCCTGACATCCCACGCCGGACTCATCCACCGCGTGGTCATGCACTGCAACAACCCGGGATCGGTCCCCGACCTGGAACAGGTGCTGCAGCAGGCCGAGGCGAACGACTGGACCCGGCTGGTCAGCGCCATCCGCAGCATCATGGCCGGCAAGCGCGATGCAGGCGTCCTGCTCGGGCTGGATGACGAGGACCGGGTCATCGTCGATGCCATCCTCAGGGGCCTGCAGGACCCGGGCACCCTGCCGTCGCTGCAGGCCGACATCGATTCCGGCATGGCGGCGCCGGGCATTGCCGGCCTGATCCATGCCTCGCGCAACGGCAACCTGCAGGCCCTGCACATCATCGGCAATCTCGCCCAGCAGATGCTCGGCGCGGGTGGCGACATGGGCATCCTGGCCGGGCGGCTGCGGCCGCTGGTGGAAGGCGAACGCGACGTGGACAGGCTGACCGAGAAGATGACCGACAAGGGTCACAAGCTGATGCTGGACATCATCGAGGAGCTGCTCAAGCTCGAGGCGAGCTGAAGGAACAGCGGTCAGCTCCCTGCTGCGGGGGAATCAATGGGGTCAGAATCAATGGGGTCAGAATCAATGGGGTCAGACTCGATTGATCATTAGCAGAGAGTAAACCGATTACCCACTGTTTCGGGGGAATCAATGGGGTCAGACTCGATTGATCATTAGCAGAGTAAACCGATTACCCACTGTTTCAGATCAATCGAGTCTGACCCCATTGATTACGCAGATCAACCGAGTCTGACCCCATTGATTTGACCCCATTGATTGGCCCAATGCAAACGGCCGGACGGATAGGATCCGTCCGGCCGTTGCGCCTTGACCCTGGCGCCGCTCAGCCCGCCTGTTCGCCCTGCGCTTCCTTCACCAGCTTCTGCAGCTCGCCCTTCTGGTACAGCTCCAGCGTGATGTCGCAACCGCCGATCAGCTCGCCGTTGATGTAGATCTGGGGGAAGGTCGGCCAGTTGGCATAGCGCGGCAGGTTCTGGAAGATCTCCGGATCGGCCAGCACGTTGACATGTGCGAACGGTTCGCCACAGGCCGCCAGCGCCTGGGCGGCGCGGCTGGAATAACCGCACTGCGGGAGCTGCGGCGTGCCTTTCATGAAGATGACCACCGGGCTGTTCTTTACCGCGCTGTCGATACGTTCCATGACATCCATCGTCTTGTTCCTCGAGAGTTTAGAATGGGTACAGATTACATGGGGGCAGTCTACCCCCGTTGCAAGCCTCAAAAAAGCTACGGCTTACAGGGATTTGTCGACGTTGCGCTGCAGCCAGAACTCGAGCAGGGCGAGATGCCAGAGCTTGTTGCCGAGGATGCGGGTGTGCATGCGCTCGGGGTTGGCCAGCAGGGTCTCGACGTAATCACGGCGGAACAGCCCGCGCTCGCGGCAGGCCTGCGAATCGACGACCTCCTGCATGAACCGCAGCGCCGCGCCGCGCACGAACTTCAGCGCCGGCACCGGGAAATAACCCTTGGGCCGGTCGATCACGGCGTCCGGCAGCAGCCCGCGCGCGATCACTTTGAGCGGGTGCTTGCCGCCGGAGCGCAGCTTCAGCGCTGAAGGCATGCCCGCCACCAGTTCGACCAGGTGCTGGTCGAGGAACGGCACGCGCGCCTCCAGTCCCCAGGCCATGGTCATGTTGTCCACGCGCTTGACCGGATCGTCGACGATGAGCGTGGTCACATCGAAGGCGAGCACGCGATTGGCGAAATCGTCGCCGCCGCAGGTCGCCAGCCCGTGCGCGACGTGCGGCGACGTATAATCGGGTCCGTGCCAGCGCCGCTCGAGCATGCGCAGCCATTCCGCGTGATCGCGGTCGAAATAGCGTGGCGCGAAGCGTTCGATGTCGCTGCCCTGCGCCGCCGCCATCTGCGGATACCAGAAGTAACCGCCGAACACCTCGTCCGCGCCCTGCCCGCTCTGCACCACCTTGACGTGCTGCGAGACGCGCTCGCCCAGCAGGTAGAAGGCCACGGCGTCCTGACCGACCATCGGCTCGGCCATGTTGTCGACCGCCTCCGGCAGGCGGGCGAGCACCTCGCTGTTGGGAATCACGAAGCGGTGATGGCGCGTCGCGTAGCGCGCCGCGACCGGGTCGGAGTACTCGAACTCGCTGCCCCGCTCCTCCGGCTGATCCTCGAAGCCGACCGAGAAGGTGAGCAGTTCGCGCACCCCGGCCTCGGCCAGGAGCGCGACCAACAGGCTGGAGTCCAGCCCGCCCGACAACAGCAGGCCGACCGGCACATCGGCGATCTCCAGACGCTTGCGGATGGCCTCCCGCAGCGCGGTGTGTACCGCCTCGATCCAGTCCCGCTCACTGTAGCCCGCATGCCCCGGCGCGGGATCGAGCCGCCAGTAGCGCTGTAGCCGGCGCGCGCGCTGCGGCGTCACCGTCAGGGCGTGACCGGGCGCGAGCTTGCGCAGGCCGCGCAGGATGGTGCGCGGTGCCGGCACGACGGCATGCAGGGTGAAATGGTGATGCAGCGCCACGGGATCGAAATCGGTGTCCAGGCCGCCGGCCGCGAGCAAGGCCTGGCTGGTGGAGGCGAACCGGAAGCCCTGGCGGGTGATGCTGTAATAGAGCGGCTTGATGCCGAAGCGGTCGCGTGCGAGAAACAGCCGCTGGCGCCGCGCGTCCCAGATCGCGAAGGCGAACATGCCGTGGAGACGCGTCGTGCAGTCTTCGCCCCACTCGGCATAGGCACGCAGGATGACCTCGGTGTCGCCGTCGGAGTTGAAGCGGTGTCCGAGCGCGCGCAGTTCCGCGCGCAGTTCCGGATAGTTGTAGATGGTGCCGTTGAACACCAGCGCGAGACCGGCCGCGGCATCGCGCATCGGCTGCGCCGCGCGCGCGGACAGGTCGATCACCGCCAGGCGGCGGTGACCCAGCGCGACCGGTCCGTCGCGGAATTCGCCGCTGCCGTCGGGCCCGCGTCGCGCCAGCGTTGCCGTCATGCGCGCGAGCACCGCAGGATCCGGAGCCTGGCCGTCGAAACGCAGTTCACCGCAGATGCCGCACATGAGTTCTGTCCATTCCGTTAAAGAAAAGAAGTAAAAAGGGGTCAGATCCCTTTTTCAGCATTGCGCGCTATGTGTTTCCACCATGAGGAGAGAAAAAGGGATCTGACCCCTTTTTACCCTTCCGGACTGCCCCAGCCGCCGCCGCCCGGGGTTTCCAGCGTGAGCGTGTCGCCCGCCGCGACTGCGAAGCTCACCTTGCTCGGCAACTCACGCGCCCCGAGCCGGTTCACGCCGCAGGCGCCGGGCGCGCCGCCGTTGAGCCCCCAGGGCGCATGCCGCCGCCGCTCCGTCAGCAGCGTGACCGTGGCCGGGGCGAGAAAGCCGAACTCGCGCACCAGCCCGTCGCCGCCGCGCCGGCGGCCCGCGCCGCCGGAACCCGCGCGCAGACTGTAGCGCCGGATACGCAGCGGAAAATTCAGCTCCAGCACCTCGATCGGCGTGTTGAGCGTGTTGGTCATGTGCGTCTGCACGGCACTGAGTCCGTCGTACTGCAGCCCGGCACCGGCGCCGCCGGCGAGCGTCTCGTAATAGTCCCAGGCGGCCGCGCCGCCGCGCGCGCCCAGCGCCAGGTTGTTCATCGTGCCCTGGCTGGCGGCCGGAATCGCATCGGGCAGCGCCTGTGCCAGCGCGCCCATGACCGCATCGACGACACGGCTGCTGGTTTCCACGTTGCCGGCCGCCACCGCCGCGGGCCGCTGCGCGTTGAGCAGGCAGCCGGCCGGTGCGGTGAGCCGGATGCCGCTGAAACTGCCGGCGCAGGCCGGTGTCTGCGCCGGCATCAGGCAGCGGAACACGTACAGCACCGCCGCGGCTGCCACGGACAGCGGGCAGTTGATGTTGCCGTCGACCTGTGCGGCGGTGCCGCTGAAATCGACCGCGATGTCACCGTCGCGCACGCGCAGCGTGACCGCGATCCGGATATCGGTCTGTCCCTGGCCGTCATCGTCCATGACATCCTCGAAACGGTATTCGCCCGACGGGATGCGCGCCAGCGCCTGCCGCGCCAGGCGCGCGCCGTAGGCGTTCACGGCGGCGAGGCCGGCGCGCCACGCGGCGGTGCCGGCCTGCGCGGCGAGCGCCGCCAGCTGCCGCACGCCGGTCGTGTTGGCGCTGATCTGCGCCGCCAGGTCGCCGCGCATCTGGCGCGGTGTCGCGGTGGCCTGCGTGATGCGCCCGAGCACCGCCTCGACCATCTGCCCGCCGCGCAGCAGGTGTACGGGCGCGATCACCACGCCTTCCTCGTCCAGCGTGCGCGAGACGGGCATGGAACCGGGGGTATGCGCCCCGATGTCCGCGTGATGCGCGCGATTGGCCACGAAACCGACCAGCGCGCGGTCGACGTGCACCGGCGCGATCAGGGTGACATCGGGCAGGTGCGTGCCGCCCAGGTAGGGATCGTTGACGATGACCATGTCATCCGGCATCCAGTCGAGTCCCGCCACCAGGTCGCGCATGGCATAGGCCATGCTGCCGAGGTGCACGGGAATGTGCGCCGCCTGCGCGCACAGCTCGCCGTCCGCGTCGAATACCGCGCAGGAATAGTCGAGCCGGTCCTTGATGTTGGTGGAAAAGGCGGCGCGGCGCAGCACGGCGCCCATCTCGTCGCAGACGGCGGTCACCTGGCTGACAAACAGGCTGAGTTCGATGGCGTTCACGCTGGCGGCTTCACGGGCGCTGTTGCGCCCGGCAGGCTGCGGGCACAAGGATGCATACTCTAACTCAATGCTTTCATGACAGAAATCGGTAATCAAGCATATTGCAAATCGGGCATCGCTCCCGTATCCTCCATTTCCCGACTATTTCAGTCACCTATTTCAACAGCAACCGCGTGGCCGCAGCCACGGTCCTTGGGAGTCGAACGCAATGAATCCGTTAACATCTATCTGGGGAACCATCATTTCCGGCTTCGTCCTGGCCATCCTCATCGTCGTGGGGCTCGGCATGTCGGGCGTCAACGTGTGGGAAATCTCCGTCTGGGGTCACGTGCTCGCCGGCATCACCTGGATCGGTCTGCTCTACTACTTCAATTTCGTGCAGGTTCCCGCCGTCGGTGCCGCACTCGCCGACAAGGACGGCCCCGGTCCGGCCGCGATCAACAAGTACGTCGCCCCGCGCGCCCTGCTGTGGTTCCGCTGGGCCGCCGTGGTCACCTGGCTGACCGGCGCCGTGGCGCTGGAGGTGATGTTCAAGGGCGAGGGCTCGGGCTTCGTCACCGCGTTCACGCTGCAGGACCCGATGGCCGTGATCGGCGTCGGCGCCTGGCTCGGCACCATCATGCTGTTCAACGTCTGGGTGCTGATCTGGCCGAATCAGAAGAAGATTCTCGGCATCGTCCAGGCCAGTGCCGACGAGGTGGCCAGCGCCAAGAAGGTCGCGCTGATGGCCTCGCGCACCAACACCCTGCTCTCCATCCCCATGCTGATGTGCATGACCGGCCACATGCACGGTCTGCCGTTCTGATCCGCTCCGGGGCGGGCTGCCCGGGCCTCCCGGCCCGGCGCCGGCCCGCCCCGGGTAGCAACCGCACGCCCGGTCAACGGCCGGGGTTTGCGCTACCCCGGTCGCGAACGATAAAATCGGCAGTTTCTGCAGGCAGTCCGTACCGACTGCCTGTTCTGTTTTGGATCGCGTCAACCTATGTCCGAGCATCTTATGTCCACCTATAACAGGCTGCCCGTGCAGTTCGAGCGCGGCGAGGGTGTCTGGTTGTGGGACAGCGCGGGCCGCCAGTACCTCGATGCCCTGGCCGGCATCGCGGTCTGCGGCCTCGGCCATGCCCACCCCGCCGTGACCGCGGCGGTCTGCGCGCAGGCCGGCAAACTCGTGCACACCTCCAACCTGTACGGCATCCGCCTGCAGGAACAGCTGGCCGAGCGCCTGTGCGCCCGCGCGAACATGGACCGCGTGTTCTTCTGCAATTCCGGGGCGGAGGCCAACGAGGCCGCGATCAAGATCGCGCGCCTGTACGGACACAGCAAGGGCATCGCCTGCCCGGCCGTCGTCGTGATGGAGCGGAGCTTCCATGGCCGCACCCTGGCGACACTGACCGCGACCGGCAACCGCCGCATCCAGGCCGGCTTCGAGCCCTTGGTGCAGGGCTTCCTGCGCGTGCCCTACAACGACCTGGAAGCGTTGCGCACCATCGCCGCCAGCAAGAGCGACGCCGTCGCCGTACTGGTCGAACCGGTTCAGGGCGAAGGCGGCATCAACATTCCCGATGCCGGCTATCTCGCCGGCGTGCGCGCCATCTGCGACGAGCAGGGCTGGCTGATGATGCTGGACGAGGTGCAGACCGGGATGGGCCGCACGGGCGAGTGGTTCGCCTGGCAGCACGAAAACGCGCGCCCGGACGTGTTCACGCTGGCGAAATCGCTCGGCAACGGCGTGCCGATCGGCGCCTGTCTCGCGCACGGGACCGCAGCCGGCCTGCTGCAGCCCGGCAGTCACGGCACCACCTTCGGCGGCAACCCGCTGGCCTGCAGCGCCGCACTCGCGGTCATCGACACGATCGAACGCGAGCAGCTGGTAGCACAGGCCGCCGAGCGCGGCCGGCAGCTGCTGGCGGACTTCCACGCGGCGCTCGGCGCTGTCGCGGGCGTGGTTGCGATCCGCGGCCACGGCCTGATGCTGGGTATCGAGCTCGATCGCCCGTGCGCCGAGCTGGTGCGCCGGGCACTCGAGCGGGAACTGCTGATCAACGTCACCGCGGATCGCGTCATCCGCCTGCTGCCGCCGCTGATCATCAGCCCGGAACAGGCCGGGACGGTCGTCGCGCGGGTCAGCGAGCTGGTGCGCGAATTCCTGGCCGGTTGAAGCGATGCCCACGCGACACTTCCTGACCCTGCTGGACCTGAGCGCGGAGGAACTGCACCGGCTGATCCGGCGCGCGACGGAGCTGAAGGCGTGGCAGCGGGCCGGCAGGCTGTACGAACCGTTCCGCCACCGCGTGATGGCCATGGTGTTCGACAAGTCCTCCACGCGGACGCGCATGTCCTTCGAGGTCGGCATGACCCAGCTCGGCGGCCACGCGGTATTCCTGTCGCCGCGCGACACCCAGCTGGGGCGCGGCGAGACCATCGAGGACAGCGCGCGCGTGCTCTCGCGCATGGCCGACGTGATCATGATCCGCACCTTCGAGCACGAGAAGCTGGAACGCTTCGCGGAATATTCCAGCGTGCCGGTGATCAACGCGCTGACCGACATGTACCATCCCTGCCAGCTGCTCGCGGACATGCAGACCTACCTCGAGCACCGCGGCGAGATCCGTGGCCGCACCGTGGCCTGGATCGGCGACGGCAACAACATGTGCCATTCCTATATCAACGCCGCCCGGCGCTTCGGTTTCACCCTGAACATCGCCTGCCCGGACGGCTATACGCCGGATGCGGGCATCCTCGCCGCCGCCGGCGAGCACGTGGTCATGAAAGCCTCGGCGCTGGAGGCGGCGCGTGACGCCGACCTGGTCACCACCGACGTCTGGGCCAGCATGGGCCAGGAAGAGGAGCAGGAGAAACGCGCGCGCGCCTTCGCCGACTACCAGGTGAACGCCGACATCATGCAGGCGGCGGCGGCGGACGCCCTGTTCATGCACTGCCTGCCCGCGCACCGCGGCGAGGAAGTCGCGGCCGAGGTCATCGACGGCCCGCAGAGCGTGGTCTGGGACGAGGCGGAGAACCGCCTGCACGCGCAGAAGGCGCTGATCGAACTGCTGCTGGGCTGAGCGCAGCGTGCCGGCTCGGCCGGTCCTGAACACACGGGGGAGGAGCGGGCGCATGGACATCATCCAGCAACTGACCGACTGGACCGGCGCGCTCTCCGGTCTGCTGTGGGGCAACCCGCTCACCCTGCTGATCCTGCTCGGCACCGGCTGCTATCTCACCATCCGCATGGGACTGGTCCAGCTGCGCGGCTTCCGCCATGCCACCCACCTGATCGCCGGCCGCTACAGCAGTCATGTCGATGTCGGCGAGGTCTCGCACTACCAGGCGCTGTCCACCGCGCTGTCGGCCACCGTCGGCACCGGCAACATCGCCGGCGTCGCCACCGCCATCTCGCTGGGCGGTCCCGGCGCGCTGTTCTGGATGTGGGTCACCGCCCTGTTCGGCATGGCCACCAAGTTCACCGAGTGCACGCTGGCCGTGCGTTTCCGCAGCGTCTCCGCCAGCGGCGAGGTCGCCGGCGGCCCCATGTACACCCTGCTCAACGGCCTGCGGATGCCACGCATGGCGGCGCTGTTCGCGGTCTTCGCGCTGATCGCCTCGTTCGGCATCGGCAACATGGTGCAGGCCAATTCCGTGATGGACGGACTGGGCTACATCTTCCCGCAGCTGCACGACTACAAGTGGTACAGCGGCACCCTGCTCGCGGTGCTGGTCGGGCTGGTCATCCTCGGCGGGGTGAAACGCATCGCGCGCGTCGCCGGCACCATCGTGCCGTTCATGGCCATCACCTACATCGTCGCGCGCTGCTGGTGCTGATCAATTATGCGGCGGCGATCCCCGGCGCCATCGTCACCATCCTCGACCATGCCCTGAATCCCTGGGCGGCGGGCGGGGCCGCGGTCGGCGAGGCGATCCGCTGGGGCGTGGCGCGCGGCCTGTTCTCCAACGAGGCCGGGCTGGGTTCCTCGCCCATGGCCCATGCCGCGGCGCGCACCAACGAGCCGGTGCGCGAGGGACTGGTCGCCATGATGGAGCCGTTCATCGACACGCTGGTGATCTGCAGCATGACCGGGCTGGTGATCGTGGTCACCGGCGCCTGGCAGGAGAGCAGCGCCTCCCTGATGGGTGCGGCGCTGACCGCGCACGCCTTCAGCGGGGCGCTGGGCGACGCCGGCGCCTGGGTGGTCGGCGGCGGGCTCACGCTGTTCGCCTACTCCACCATCATCGCCTGGTCCTATTACGGCGACCGCTCGGCCTACTACCTGTTCGGCGAGCGCGCCGTCATGCCCTACCGCGTGATCTACACCCTGCTGGTGGTGATCGGGTCGGCGGTGCCGCTGCAGCTGGTCTGGAACCTCGCCGACGTCACCAACATCCTGATGGCGCTGCCCAACCTGCTCGGGCTGCTGCTGCTCGCCGGCCTGGTCAGGCGGCTGCAGCTCGACTACTTCTCGCGCCCGCACAAGGCCACCGGGGAGGAGTAGCATAAAAGGGGTCGGATACATTTTCCTGTACTTTCGCCGGAAAATGTATCCGACCCCTTTTATGCGAGACATTTTCTTTGGCCACCCAAAAGGCGGAGAATGCATCCGGTCCCTTTGATTGTGAGGAAACGACCATGACAGACGAGACAACCACCGACTCCGGCCTGCGCTACTCGGACCTGAAGACCGGCAGCGGCGAGGCCGTCACCGGTCGCGGCCAGACCGTCCTGGTGCACTACACGGGGTGGCTGGAAGACGGGAAGAAATTCGACTCCAGCGTGGACCGCGGCGATCCGTTCAGCTTCCCGGTCGACTGCAGCTACGTGATCCCCGGCTGGGACGAGGGCGTCAAGGGCATGCGCGTGGGCGGCGTCCGGCGCCTGGTCATTCCCCCCGAACTGGGCTACGGCGCCCGCGGTGCCGGCGGGGTCATTCCGCCACACGCGACGCTGGTATTCGAGATCGAACTGCTGGAAATATCCACCTGATGCTGATCGAGGTCCTCGACGGGGCGCTGCTGCACAGTGTGCGTGCGGCACTGACCGAGGATGTCGGTACGGGCGATATCACGGCCGATCTGATCCCGGCCGAGCGCCGGGCGCACGCCACGGTCATCGCGCGCGAGGCGGCGGTGCTGTGCGGCATGGCCTGGTTCGATGCCGTGTTCGCCGAACTCGACACGCGCATCCACATCGCCTGGGCGGCACGGGACGGCGACCGCGTCGCGGCCGGCCAGACGCTGTGCACCCTGGAAGGCCCCGCCCGGCCGATCCTGACCGGCGAGCGCACCGCACTCAATTTCCTGCAGACGCTGTCCGGTACCGCCACCCTCGCCCACGCCTACGCCGCACGCGTGTCCGGCCTGCCGGTGCGCATCCTCGATACCCGCAAGACCATCCCCGGCCTGCGCGACGCCCAGAAGTACGCCGTGCGGACCGGCGGGGCGAGCAACCACCGCACCGGCCTGTACGACGGCATCCTGATCAAGGAAAACCATATCGGTGCGGCCGGTTCGATCCGGCAGGCCGTAGCGGAAGCCGCGCGCCTGCATCCCGGCTTCGCGATCGAGGTGGAGGTCGAGCGCCTGGAGCAGATCGAGGAAGCCATTGCGGCCGGCGCGAACCGGCTGCTGCTGGACAACTTCAGTATCGCCGAACTGGCGGTGGCGGTAAGCCGGGTCGCCGGGCGCGTGCCGCTGGAAGCCTCCGGCGGCGTGACCCTGGACAACCTGCGCGAGATCGCGCTGACCGGCGTCGACTTCATCTCCGTCGGCACGCTCACCAAGCACGTACAGGCCATCGACCTGTCGCTGCGCTTCGCGCTGGCGGACGCGGAACAGCCGGCATGATCATCGCCGCTGCCGGCATCATCATCCTGCTGCTGTCGGTTGCCGGCGCCGCAGTCATCGCCGGGCGTGGCGCGATGGGGCAGCCACGCCAGGTGAAGATACTGCGCTTCGTGCTGTTCTTCTGGCTGCTGGCCTTCATCCAGCTGATCGTGGCAGCGCTCGGCTACGCCCTGCTCAGGCCCTGACACAACCGTCTTACGACACATGCGCACCAGATAGCCCGCACCAGGCCGTCTTGCTTCCTGATTGAAACCGCTCACACAAGCCTTGGCAGCGAGCGGCTATACTCGGGCAAGCCGGCCAAACGGAGTACCGCCATGCCAGTCCCGAAAACGACAGCGGCAATCGCGTCAGCCATGCTCCTGGCGTGCCTGCACGGGTGCGGCGGCGGGTCCGCGGACACCGGCACCACTCCCGCGCCGGCCGGCACACCGGCGATCGTCCTGACCCGGGTGTTCCCGGCACTCGCGTTCACGGCACCGGTCCGGCTGTTGCAGGCACCGGGCGATGCCGGCCGCTGGTTCCTGGTCGAGAAGGGCGGCATGGTCTGGGTGTTCGACAATGATCCCGGCGTCACTACGGCCACGCCGTTCCTCGACCTCACCGCCGTGGTGGATGCGACCCAGAACGAGTCGGGCTTGCTGGGCATGGCCTTCCATCCCGACTGGGGCGTCAACGGCAGCTTCGAGGCCTTCCTCTCCTACACGCGCACGGGCGCCCCGCTCGAGTCGGTGGTCGCGCGCTACCGCAGTCTGGATGGCGGCGCCACGCTCGATGCCGGTACGGCTGAGCAGATCATGACCCTGCCGCAGCCGTTCGTGAACCACAATGGCGGCAACATCGAGTTCGGTCCCGACGGCTACCTATATGCCGGCTGGGGCGACGGCGGCGGCGCCGGCGACCCACTCGACAATGCACAGGACACGATGAACCTGTTCGGCGCGATCACCCGCGTGGATATCGACGCCGGCACGCCGTACGCGATCCCCTCCGACAACCCCTTCGCCGCGAACGCGCCCTGCACCGGGGGTGCCGGCAGCGCGCCCTGCCCGGAACTGTTCGCCTGGGGCCTGCGCAATCCCTGGCGCTGGAGTTTCGATGCCGCAACCGGCGCGCTCTGGGCCGGCGACGTAGGCCAGAACGCGATCGAGGAAGTGGATATCATCGCGGCCGGCGGCAATTACGGCTGGCGCTGTCGGGAAGGCAGCACGACCTACGACGTCACGGGCAACTGCCCGACCGGACTCGTCGATCCCGTCGCCGAGTACGATCACGGCAGCGGCCGCTCGATCACCGGCGGCTACGTTTACCGGGGTGCTGCAATCCCGGACCTGTACGGTTACTACGTGTTCGGCGACTTCGCCACGGGCCGGATCTGGGCGCTGCCGGCCACCGGCGGTGCGGTGACCGAGCTGCTGGACACGCCCCTGCTGCTGTCGGCGTTTGCCGTGGCGAACGATGCGGAACTGTACGCCCTCGATTTCGCCGGCGGCGCTATCTACAGCGTCACCGGCGCCCCGTAGTCAGCGCACGGCAGCGGTCTGCGCGTACCGGGAATCCGGGCCAACGGCACAGCTTGGGATACGTGCCACCCAGGGACCCTTGCGGATCCCTGGGTGGCCGCGCGGCATGACGAGACAGGTGCTAGTCCACTTTGACGGAATGGCGCTTCGCCTTGGTGATCTTGGGCAGCGTCAGTTCCAGCATGCCGTCCTTGAAATCGGCCTTGGCCTTGGCGCCGTCCACCGTGGCCGGGAGCGCGATGGTGCGACTGAAGGATCCGCGCGAGATCTCGCAACGGTGATAATCGCCCTTCTCTTCCTTCTCCTCGTGACTGGTCGTGCCCTTGATGGTGACGCTGTCGTCGCTGACCGAGACGTCGAGATCCTTCTTGTCCACGCCCGGGACCTCGGCCTTGACCACCACCTCGTCCTCGCGGTCCACCACGTCCACCTTCGGGAAGCGCAGCTCCGGCATCGCGGCCTCGCGCAGCGCCGGCCAGTCGAAACGCCACGGCCGCAACCAGCCCCCGCGCAGGTACTGGTCGAACATCTGTTCCATTTCATCGAACGGGTTCAGGGCACGTGCCGGCTGGGCCTTCTTGAGTTCCTGTTTCTTTTCCTTCGACATGGTTCATCTCCTCGCATTAACGCAACACACACGGCGACAGGCGTCCGCGCCGCGTCTTCTGTCCGTATCCGGATTCTATGCCAGCTGCGCAGTGCGGCAATGACATGCGTCAATGGCAACCGGGTGCGGGTGGCGCCGGCCGCGCACGGTCGTGCGCGCTGCCGGCGGCCAGGCGGCTGCCGGGCGGGGGCTGTTGCGAGGGAAATGGTGCCGGAGATAGGAATCGAACCTACAACCGTCGCGTTACGAGTGCGCTGCTCTACCGTTGGAGCTACTCCGGCGTATCGGGGCGGAATTGTACCGCGTAATGCTGCCCGGCGGGATCAGTTTACCGCAGATTCGTTACGAATCCGGATGATGACATCGACGCCCGCCGCGACCGTTCCCGCCGGCGGTTCCGGCAGGTCGCTGATATCGAGGCGGTCGTGATCGATATCGATGAGTTCGCCGCTGTCGATATTGTAGAAGTGGTGATGCGGCCGGGTATTGGGATCGTAGAAGACCCGGGTGGGATCCACGATCACCTCGCGCACCAGCCCAGTGCGCGCAAACAGTCCCAGTGTGTTGTACACCGTCGCCTTGGAGACGTGCTCTTCGCCGGCGTTCACCTGGCGCATCACCTGATCCGCGGAATAGTGTCCGCAGCGGGCGAACAGTACCCGCGCGATCATCACCCGCTGCTGGGTCGGCAGGATGCCGTGCGCCCGGAGCAGTTCGGAAACATCGGGCTCTGCAGTAGTAACCGACTGTTTGTCCATGTAATTCACATATAAATTATAAGCGCGGCAGCGCACCGGCGTCTACGTCAGGACACCGGTGCCGCACAGGCGTAAGGACGCTCATCGAGGGTAGCGCGGCATCCCAGCACGAGATCGGCCAGTATCCGCGCGGAGGCCGGGCCCATGACGACGCCATTGCGGAAATGCCCTGCATTCAGATACAAACCCTTGATTTCGTTGTGCTCACAGATATACGGGATACCATCGGGGGTGCCCGGGCGCAGCCCGGCCCAGTGCCGGACCACGGGACATTCCGCGAGTGCCGGCGCGATCCGCAGCGCCTGCGCCTGCAACCGGTCCCGGGCCGCAGCCGTGGTCGACTTGTCGAACCCGACGTATTCCAGCGTGCTGCCGGCCAGCACCAGCCCGTCCCGACGCGGTATCAGATAGTAACCGGCAGACTGCACCACATGCCGCAGCAGTCCCGGGGACGCCTGGAACTGGATCATCTGGCCGCGCACCGGCGTCAGCGGCAGCTCCGGTCCCGGCCACAGCCCCCCGCTCCAGGCCCCGCCGGCGATCACGACCCGCGCCGCCGGCAGGCTGCCCTGCGCGGTCTCCACGCCCAGGACACGGCCGTTGGCATGGCGCAGGCGCAGCACCTCGCTCTGCTCGTGCAGCTGCACCCCGAGCTGCAACAGGCGATGGCGCAGGGCCGCACACAGACGCGGATTGCGCAACTGCGCCACCGCCGGCAGCAACAGCCCGGGCGTGTCGGCCGGCGCCAGCGCCGGCTCGACGACCCGGACGGCAGCCGGTTCGAGCACCTGCACCTCGACCAGATGCTGCGTGCACCAGGCAGCGATGTCTGCTGACAACACGGTATCCAGCAGCAGCATGCCGGAGCGGGTCCACTCGGGATCGGTGCCGGTCTCCGTCAGCAGTTCCTGCACCAGCTGCGGGTAGTGGCGCTGGCTCCAGGCGACCAGGCTCGTTACGCCATCGGGGTACTCCCACGGCACCAGCGGCGACACGATGCCGCCGCCCGCCCAGGACGATTCCCGGCACAACCCGCCGCGCTCGAGCACGGCGACCGCGAGGCCCTCGCGTACCAGAAACCAGGCACTGAGCATCCCCACCAGGCCGCCGCCCACGACGATACAGTCCACGCTGCCTTTGCTGTTCACCTCATTGGTTCCTTGCTGCGCGCCCGCGGCACAACGTCAGCCCGCACCGCACGCTGCGATCGGTGCAGTCCGGCATCGCGTCGGTCGCTGCCGACCGCTGGATACGTCACACGGCCGTACTGATATCCACTGGTCGTAAAAACATGTCCGTTTATCTTATCGGGGATGACAGCGCGGCGCGAGGCTTCTAAACCTGCAGCGAGCCTGTCGCGACCGTGGCGCACGGGGTTCCCGGCACGACACCGCGAGCATGCAGCGCCGTCGCGACACCTGCGTGCCGCGGCGCAGGCGACTCGCACGACGGATTGGCAGTGCAAGCGTGCCGGCGCGCCCTGCGCCAGCTGCGCTGCCCGCGCGGTTGCGCGCGACAGGCCCTGGTCCCGGTGCCGTCCGGCAGGACGACCGGTGCGGATGACAGTTCCGGAGCAGGCAGACATGGCCCATGCAACACGACAGCGACGCTGCAGCGGCTGGCACGCGGACGGCTTCACGCTGTTCGAGGTGATGATCGCGCTGGCGGTGCTGTCCATCGGCCTGGTGGGACTCGCCGCCCTGCAGCTCGGCGCCCTGCGTGCCAATGCGTCCGCCGCGCAGCACATGCTGGCCGTGCAGACGGCCGTGGACATGCTCGAGCGCATGCGTGCCAATCCCGCCGGTGTCGCCGCCGGACGCTACGATACCGGCCCTGCACGCCTGCCGCCGTCCGGCGCCGCCGGGGATATCGCCCGGGCGGATCTCGCCGCGTGGCGGGCGGGCCTGGCGCGGCTGCCGGCGGGAAGCGGCGCCATCACCCGCTGCGGCCACGACTGTCCGGCTGCGGCGACCTATGGCGTGACCGTCTGGTGGAACGCGGCGGGCGATGCGGCCGTGCGCGACAGGCATTGCCCGCCGCGCCCGGACAGCGGACTGCGCTGCGTGCGCCTGGTGCTGCGCTGATGCCCGCGCTGCGCGCAGCATGCGGTTTCACGCTGGTCGAACTGCTGATCGCACTCGTGATCGCGTTGCTGATACTCGCCGGCGGCAGCCGGATCTTCATCGCGACCGGCCATGGCTACCGCCTGCAGGACAATCTGGCACGCCTGCAGGAGAACGCGCGCTATGCGCTAGAGGCACTGGGCGGCGAACTGCGCCGCACCGGTTACCTGGGCGGCATCACCGACCTGGCGCGCATCACCGACACCACGGCGGCGGGCCGGGCCCGCGGCGGCGGCGTGGCCCGCGATGACGGCCGCTGCGACGGCCCGGGATGGTCGCTGCAACTCGGCTACCCCGTGTTCGGGCTGGACGCGGGTTACGGCCATTACCGCTGCCTGGCGGCGGGCGGCGACGCCCGCAGCGACATCCTGGTCGTACGCTACATGGCGCCACGGGCACTGACGGCCGCTACGGGGGCGGCGTTTCAGCCGGCACAGTGGTATCTGCGCAGCTCCGTGTTCGAAGGCAAGCTGTTCCGCGGTGCCGAGCAGGCGGCGCATGCCGTCGCCGGCCTGCCGGTGCGGGTCGCCGAGGTGGTCGCGCGTGCCTATTATGTCCGGCCCGCGCCCGCCGGGGGCTGTGACGGGGGCGACACGGTACCGTCGCTGTACCGCACGGCGCTCGCCGGCGGCAGGCTGGTCGCCAGCGCCGTCGTCCGGGGTGTCGAACAGCTGCAACTCCAGTTCGGCATCGACCGCGACCGCGACGGCGCGGTTGACGAATTTGTCGACGCCCCCGCCGCCGGCGACAGCGGCAGCTGGCTGCGGGTGCTCGCGGTGCGCTGCTGGCTCCTGCTGCGCAGCGAGTGCCCGGAGACCGGATATACCGACGCTTCGCGCTATCGCTTGGGCAATATCACCCTAACACCGGCCGATGGCTATCGTCGCCTGCTGGTGGTGCAGACGACGGCCCTGCGCAACGGCGGGCTGCGGCCGTGAGCCCGGGCATGAAACCATCACGGCCGGTGGCACGCCGTTGCGGCGGCACGGCACTGGTCACCGCGCTGGTCTTCCTGCTGGTGCTGACATTGCTCGGCACGTTCGGCATGCAGCAGGCACGGCTGCAGGAACGCATGGCGGGACAGGCACGCTGGCGCGCCATGGCCCTTGCCGCAGCGGAATACACCCTCGCCGTAGCCGAGGCCGAGCTCGCCGCGCTGGCTGTCGACCCGTTCCAGCCGGACCGGCCCGGCGATCACTTCTACCCGCAGGACCTGATCGACTTCGATCCCGGCCGCCCCGGGCGGCAACAGCCGTCCGACCGGAGCTGGGGCTTTCCCGCCGCCCGCATCGCGTTGCCCGACCTGGACGGCGATGGTCACCCCGAGCCGGGCAGCGGGATGTATGTCATACAGGATGCCGGCAGCGAACTCACCCTGGACACGCAGCCGGCACCGGCCACCACCCCGGCCGAACTGGCCGGCCACGCGGCACGGGCCTTCATCGTGACGGCACGCGGCCGCAGTATCGGTGACGTGCAGCGCACCGTGCAAAGCGTCTACGTCAGGCGGCCGCTGGCGCCGACTCGCGCGCCGGACGGCCGCGCCGGCAGCGCGGCGGCCCCCGCATCAGCGCAACAGGGCCGGCGTGCCTGGATCGATCTCCACGAATGATCCCGCCGGCACATTCCGCGGCGACAGCCGGCCACAGCGCCGGATTCAGCCTGGTCGAGCTGCTGGCGGTGCTCGCGCTGCTCGGCATCCTGACCGCCACCGCCTACCCCGCCTATACCGAACAGCTGCGGCAATCCCGGCGGGTCGAGGGCATGAGCGCGCTGCTGGAACTCGCGACACGGCTGGAAGGCTATCGCGCGGATCACGGCACCTACGCCGGTGCGGCCCTCGGTGCCGGCGCGCTGTTTCCGGCCGCCAGCCGCAATGGCCACTACCGCCTCGCCATCGAGGCGGCATCGGCGACCGGCTACCGTCTCAGCGCCACGCCGACGCGCAGCCACGACCAGCATCGCGACCGCTGCGGCACACTCACCCTGGATTCGCTGGGCGTGCGCGGGACGAGCAATGCCAGCGGACAGACGCGCTGCTGGCGCTAGGATCTGTATTTGCATCCCCCGTGACCGGGGCGGTCCTGCATGGCGCATGTGCGCAGCACAATACGAACTGTACGGGCAAGCGCTGCAACACAGCAGGATCGGATTTCAGTCGCAACCCTATGGGATCGCGCGACTTTTACACCTGGCCGTGTTACGGCTCGCTCATGTAGCTACGGCTACACCACACTCGCCGTGCCTTGCCAGGCGTAGAAAATCGCCACGGTCGCGGCCGCGGCCGCGGGGAATTATGAGATAGGTGCTAGTTCCGCTTGAGTTCGACCGGCAGGGAAAAACTCACCGGCTCCGGTCTGCCCGTGGCTTCCTCGACCGTATCCGCACCCCAGCTGCGCAGCTGTTCGATGACGCCGGTGACGATCGCCTCCGGCGCAGAGGCACCGGCGGTGACACCGACGGTGTGCCGGCCGTCCAGCCATGCCCGCTCTATCTGGCAGGCCTCGTCGACCAGGTAGGCCGGGATGCCGCGGTTTTCGGCCAGCTCGCGCAGGCGGTTGGAATTGGAACTGTTGGGGGAACCGACCACCAGCATCACGTCGCAGCGTGCAGCCAGGGCCTTCACCGCGTCCTGCCGGTTCTGGGTTGCATAGCAGATATCGTCCTTGCGCGGACCCTGGATGGCGGGAAACCGTTCCCTGAGTGCCGCGATCACGCGTTCGGTATCATCGACCGACAGCGTGGTCTGGGTCACGAAGGCCAGGTTGGCAGGATCCGCCACCGCCAGCGCGCGCGCATCCGCCGGGGTCTCTACCAGGTACATCGCACCGCCGCGGTCGCTGACATACTGGCCCATGGTGCCTTCCACCTCCGGATGCCCGCGATGTCCGATGAGGATGCATTCGCGCCCGGCCGCCGCATGCCGGCTCACCTCGAGATGGACCTTGGTCACCAGCGGGCAGGTGGCATCGAACACCCGCAGACCCCGGCAGCGGCCCTCTTCGTGTACGGCGCGCGACACGCCGTGCGCGCTGAAGATCACCGTGCCGCCGTCGGGCACCTCGTCGAGCTCGTCGACGAATACCGTGCCGCGCGCGCGCAGACCTTCCACCACGTGGCGGTTGTGCACCACCTCGTGGCGGACGTAGATCGGGGCACCGAACAGGTCCAGGGCACGTTCGACGATCTCGATGGCACGATCGACCCCGGCGCAGAAACCGCGGGGATTGGCAAGCAGGATGTTCATGGCGGCACCCGGTAGACAGGCCCCCGATTATAGGCCCTGCCCCGGTTCGGGAACAACCCGGGAAATCCGGCAGGATTGCCCCGTGCCGTTGCATGCGCCGGGAATATTCCGCTGCAACTGTTGACGCCGGTGGCCCGCCGCCCGGGCGGCGCAGCAGCCGCGCCGATCGTTCAGGATGCGGCAGCGCGCTTGGCGGACTTGCGCATGCGGGCGCTGTCTGTCTGCGTCGCAGCCGCACGCTGCCTGGCCGCAGACTGCGTTTTTGTTGTGGTCTTGGCTTTGGTCTTGGCTTTGGTCTTGGCCTTGGTCTTGGCCCTAGGCTTGGCCTGCGGCTTTGGCTTCGGTTTTACCTTCGCGCCGGGTTTGGACTTTGCCGCGGATTTTGTCTTTACCTTGCGGCGTTGCAGCGCCGACCGTACCGACCCGCCAGTGGCACGCTCGCGGAAGCGGGCGGTCCGCCGCCCCGGGTATTTGGCGTGGAATTCCTCGAGCAACCGGTCGCAGGTATCGTGATCGACCAGGCCGTTGTCGACCAGCACCTCCCCCAGGCGGGGTGGAAAATGCTCCTGCAGATCCAGCAGGGTATCGACCTGCGCGCGGGTCAAGAGACCGAGTCCGATAGCGACCTCGCCGAAATAGAGATTCGTGCCGGCCTGCTCGTGCAGGATATCCATGGCCTGGCTCACCGTGATGTAGCGCTCCTTGATCGCCAGTTGCCCGACCAGCGGTTTGCGCGCGCGCTGTTCGCCGAGTGCGCGATAAAGCTGGTCGTCGGTGATGGTACCCTTGTTGACGAGGAATTGTCCGAACCGGTGCAGCGCCATATTACGCTCCCTGTATATGAATCGCCGTCATTCTAGTGCAATCATGCGCCATTCCCCGATAGCACATATGTACTAGAACCTCTCTCATAATCCCGATTTGCTTTTCAGGAGCATGCGGTTGTCATTCCCGCGCAGGCAGGAATCCGGTATGCACAGGCGTTCCGGCTACCCGCCGCCGCGGGTGTGACGGTATCCAACAAAAGCACATGTTTTAGATCGCGTCCAGGTAAGCGCTGATGCAACTGTCATTGCGCGGCGCGTCGTGTCGAAGCAAGCGTCAATGACGAAATTGTCATTGCGGGGAACACGGACGAAGCAATCTCCATTCGACTGCTTCCGTCAGGAGAGATGACTGCGCGCCGCGCGCAGTGACGGGAATTATCCAATTCATCGGATTTTCCCTGGATCCAAGCTCAGGCCCCCTGCAGACGGGTCTTTGGCGCCAGGATTCCTGGCAAGGCACGCCCGGATGGAGTAGCCGCAGCGAAGTGGACGGGCCGCAACAGGACCAGGCTCGGTGCGCGCGCGTGCATCGGGGCCGCGACCGCGGCTGCGGTGTGAGCGTGAACGCTGGCGCGACGGCGGCGGAGGCTGCCCCGCCGGAATGCCGTCAGCGAGCGGCCGTTCGGGTCCGGGATGCCGCGCGTGCGCGCTGCTTGCCGGCCTGTCCGCGTTTACCGGCCGGCCGGGCGCGGGATTGCGGCTGCAGTGCCGTGAAAGCGTCCAGTAGCTTGCCGAGTCGACGGGCATCCAACAGTCCCATCTCCACCAGGATCTCGCCCAGTTTCGGCCGGCCTTCCTGCTGCAGTTGCAGTAACACCGCCAACTGCTGCGGTTGCAGGAACCCCAGCTGCACGGCCATCTCGCCGAAGTAGTGGCAGGTGCCAGCCTGGGCCGTGAGTACCGCCATGACCTGTCTGACATCCAGGAAACCGGCCTTGAGCGCGAGCTGGCCGATCTGGTCCTGGCTCTGGGCCTGCCGGGCCAGCGCGGCGTTGATATGCGCCTCGCTCACCAGGCCCAGATTGATCAGATACTGTCCGAATCGATGCCTTTCCATGTCAGTCATCCCTCATGCGGCTGCCGGCCCCGGGTGCGTAATCCGCGCCGGCGGGATCAGGTACCGCTCTTCTTCAGGCCCTGCACCTGCAGCATGAGGGTGCCGGCGATCCGTTCCAGCGGCAACACCTGGTCCGCCGCCCCGAGTTTCACCGCGGCGCCCGGCATGCCCCAGACCACGCTGGTTCGTTCATCCTGGGCGATGGTGAAGGCACCCGCCTCCTGCATTTCCTTGAGCCCGAGCGCACCGTCGTCACCCATGCCGGTGAGCAGCACGCCGATGGCATTGGGTCCGGCCGTCTGCGCGGCGGAGCGGAACAGCACATCCACGGCGGGCTTGTGCCGGTTGACCGGTGGGCCGTCGTTCAGTGCACAGTAATAGCGCCCCCCGCTGTAGACGATCTGCAGGTGACGGTCGCCGGGCGCGATATAGGCATGGCCGGGCAGGATCGGCTGTCCGTCCTTGGCCTCGCATACGGTCATGGCGGACACCCCGTTGACCCGCTCGGCGAACGGCGCGCTGAATGCGGCGGGGATATGCTGTGTGATGACCGTCGCCGGCGCGGTGGCCGGCAGTTCCCGCAACACATCCTTGATCGCTTCGGTGCCTCCGGTGGATGCGCCGATGACCAGCAGTTTTTCCGTCGTCACGATGCGCGTCCTGGGCTTCTTCTTCGCGAGCACTGCATCCACACTGAGCTTTTCGTCGACATCCATGTGTTTGACCGCCGCCGGCCGGACCAGGGTGCGCGGCTGCACCCGCGCCGCGGCCTTGATCTTGGCGCTGATCTCGGCACTGTATTCCTCGAAGTTGTGCGCCAGGTCGGAATCCGGCTTGGTGACGAAATCGACCGCGCCGAGTTCCAGTGCGCGCAGGGTGACGTCCGCGCTCTTCGCAGTCAGGCGCGAGATCATCACCACCGGCATCGGCCGCAAACGCATCAGGTTGGCGAGGAAGGTCAGCCCGTCCATCCGCGGCATCTCGACATCCAGGGTGACGACATCAGGGTTGAGTTTCTTGATCTTGTCGCGCGCCACGTAGGGATCGGACGCGGTGCCGACCACTTCGATATCCGGATCCGAATCCAGGATCTGCGTCAGCAGCTTCCGCACCAGCGGCGAATCGTCAACGATGAGTACATGGACACGGTTACTCATGCCACACCTTCCCGTCAGTCAGTGCTATGTGTGTATCCGCTACGCCGGCACGGGCGCTCGAGCGAGGCCATTGCATCAGCGCAGTCTCCTGTAGATGGTCTTGCCGACCAGTTGGAAGCGCTCCGAGACATTGTGCAGGGTCTCGGAGTGCCCAATGAACAGGTAGCTGTCCGGCTGCATGATATTAGCGAAGCGGTCGAACAGGACCTGCTGGGTCGGCTTGTCGAAATAGATCACCACGTTGCGGCAGAAGATGACGTCAAACTGTCCGCGCATCGGCCAGTCATGCATCAGGTTCAGCTGACGGAACGTGATCAGCTTGCGCAGTTCGTCGGCGACCCTGACCCTGCCCTGGTTGCCGCCCTTGCCGCGCTGGAACCAGCGCTTGATCCGCGCGCTGTCCAGCCCGTTGATGCGCTCGGCCTGATACACGCCGGCCGCACCGGTCTTCACGACATTGCTGTCGAGGTCAGTGGCCAGGATGCGGATATCGCGCCCGTCGATGTCGGGGATCGCCTCGCGCAGGGTGATCGCGAGCGAATAGGGCTCCTCGCCGGTGGAACAACCGGCCGACCAGATGCGCAGCCGCCGGTTCTTCTGGTAACGCTCCAGCAGCATCGGCACCAGGTCCTGCTGCAGGAACTCGAAATGATGCTTCTCGCGGAAGAACGAGGTCAGGTTGGTCGTGATCGCGTTGGTGAAATGTTCCAGCTCCTCGCCCGGATCCTGCTCCAGCAGCTCGCAGTAGGCACGAAAGCTGGTCATGCCGTGCACCCGCAGGCGCTTGGCCAGACGGGCATAGACCAGATCCCGCTTCTGGTCCGACAGACTGATACCGGTATGCTCGCTGACCAGACGGCGCAGGTTATTGAAGTCACGGTCCGAAAGCTCGAACTCGTTGGTCTTGGCCTGCGCTGCCAGCGCCTGGTTGTGCTTTGCAGCCGCACTCATACAGCCATCCACGGCATGCGGGCGGCGCCGCCCACTGTGGTCGGACCGTACCACCAGCGTTTCATCGTGCTGCCACTCATCGATCGTGTCCGCCTAGAACTCGTCCCAGTCACCGTCGGTGCCGGTACCCTGCTGCCTGCCGTCCGTGCCGGATGACTTGCCGCGCGACGTGGCGCCGCCGGCGTGTCTGCCACCCCGCTCCAGGGCCGGTTGCCGGAGCGGCGCTCGACGGCCGCTGCCTGCGCCCCACTGCTGGTGGTGAAAAAACCCACCAGTTCGTGCAGCGCGCGCGCCTGCTCGCCCATCGACTCCGAGGCCGCCGTCGCCTCCTCCACCAGCGCCGCGTTCTGCTGCGTCATCTCGTCCATCTGGCTGATCGCGATATTCACCTGCTCGATACCGTCCGACTGCTCCTGGCTCGCCGCCGCTATCTCCGCTATGATCTCGCTCACCTTCTTCACCGAGCGCACGATCTCCTCCAGCGTGCGGCCGGACTCGTCCACCAGCTTCGAGCCCTCTTCCACCTTCAGCACGCTGTCCTCGATCAGCCCCTTGATCTCCTTCGCCGCCAGCGCACTGCGGCCGGCCAGATTGCGCACCTCCGAGGCCACCACCGCAAAGCCGCGCCCTGCTCCCCGGCGCGCGCCGCCTCCACCGCCGCGTTCAGCGCCAGCAGGTTGGTCTGGAACGCGATCTCGTCGATCACACTGATGATGTCCGCAATCTTCTTGCTCGAGGACGTGATCTCGCCCATCGCGGAGACCGCGTTGCCCACCACGGACCCGCCCTTCTCCGCCTGCTCGCGCGCACCCGCCGCCAGCTGGTTCGCCTGGCGCGCGTTCTCCGCGTTCTGCCGCACCGTCGAGGTCATCTCCTCCATGCTCGAGGCGGTCTCCTCCAGGCTCGCCGCCTGCTCCTCGGTGCGCTGGCTCAGGTTGGTGTTGCCTTCCGCGATCTCGCCGGAGGCGCTGGCACGGTGTTCGCACTGCTGTTGATCTCCTCCAGCACCTCGGTCAGCCGTGCAATGGTCGAGTTGGCGTTGTCCTTCAGCTGCCCGAACGTACCGGCATAGTCCGCCTCGATGCGCCGGGTCAGGTCGCCCCGCGCCATGGCGCCGAACACCGCCACCGTGTCGTTGATCACCCGCTCCGACACATCCACCAGGTCGTTGACCCCGTGGCTCAGCCGCTCGAAAAAGCCCGACTTGCCGCGCAGCGCGATGCGCTGGCTCAGGTTGCCGGCCAGCGCCGCGTTGACGATCTCCTGGATCTCGTCCTCGATCGCCACCTGCTGGGTCCGGTCCTCCCACTCGACCACCGTGCCCAGGCGCTGGCCGGCCTCGATCACCGGGTTGGCAGTGACGCGCATGGACCGGCCGCCCACGAGCATGTCGGCCGTGTAGGTCTCGCGCAGCCCGGCCAACAGGTTGCGCTGGTGCGCCGGGTTCTTGTGGAAGCTGTCGATGTTGGTTCCGATAAGCCGGCCGCTGTTGAAGCTCGGCAGGTCCTTGCGAATGTCCTGCTCGGCATTTTGCATCATGTTGCTGCAGGCGCCGTTCATGTAAATGATGACGCCATCCGTGTCCGCGATCATGACGTTGCCGGACACGTTGTCCAGCGCCTGGCGGATACGGCCGTTCGCCGCCGCCTGTTCGCGCTCCTGCTCCAGGCGCTGCTGTTCCTCGGCCTGGCGTGCATATTCCTCGGTCAGATCGGCCCACTCGACCACGGTGCCCAGGCGGCTGCCGTCGGTGTCGATGATCGGGTTGGCGATGACCTGCATGGTGCGGCCACCGACCTCGATCTCCGCCGTATAGGTATCGGTCAGCTGCTCCAGCACGGCGCGCTGGTGCGCCGGGTTCTTGTGGAAGGTGTCGATGCTCACACCGAGCAGTCGGTCGACGTCGAACTGCGGCAGATCCCGGCGGATGTCGCCCTGGGCGTTGCGGAACATCGCCGCCACCGTCTTGTTCATGTAGATGATGTTGTGATTCGCGTCCGCGACCATGACGTTGGCGGACACGTTATCCAGCGCCTGCTTGATCCGACCGGTGGTGCGTGCCTGCGAGCGCATCTCGTTGACATCGCTGCCGAGGCGTATCTGGGTCGACTTGAGGTTCTGCAACAGCCGGCCGAACTCGTCGTCCCGTGCCGTTTCGACCCACTGGAAATAGTCACCCTCGGCGATCTGCCGCAGGGTGGTGATGGCCGTTGCGACCGGCACCGTGACGTGCCGTCCCAGCAGCAAGCCGGAACCGCCCAGCAGCAGCGCGGCTGCGCCGAGCGCGAGCGCGAGTGTGCCGGTGGCGAGCCCCTGCGCACCGAGCCAGGCGAAGCCCGCGAGCATGGCCATCGTCACACCCAGGTAGCATCCCGCCCACCACCGGATCGAGACGCGCCCGAGGCGGGCGACGAGCCGGCCCGTGAAGCCGGGGCCGAGCGTGGCCTGGCCCGCATTGATGCGCCGGTAGAGTGCGTCTGCCGCCGCCACCTCCGCCCGCGCGGGCGCGGTACGCACGGAAAGGTAGCCGGTGACACTGCCACCGACGCGCACCGGTGTCACATTGGCCTTGACCCAGTAGAAGTCTCCGTTCTTGCAGCGGTTCTTGACGAGCCCGGTCCAGGGCCGGCCGGACTTGACCGTGCGCCACAGGTCCGCGAATGCGGCGGGCGGCATGTCGGGATGCCGGACGATGTTGTGATTCCTGCCCAGCAGTTCCTGTTCGGAGAACCCGCTGATCTCGACAAAATCGCGGTTGACGGAGGTGATGGCGCCCTTCAGGTCGGTCGTGGAGACGATGAACTGTCCTTCCCTGAAGTTTACCTCGCGATCGGTAACCGGCTGATTGACCTTCATGGCTCGTTTCCCTTTGGCAAGCGACTGCAATAGATTTCAGTTATCCCGATCCCGCTCGAGCGTCTGCAGCAGACCGTCGCTCATCAGGTGATCGACATCCAGGATGATGATCATGCGGTTGTCCCGCGTGGCCAGGCCGCGCACGGAATTGCCGCTGCAGACACCACCAAGCTCCGGCGCCGGTTTCAGGTCATCGCCGCCGATGTTGTGCACCTCGGACACGGCATCGACGACGACGCCGATGGTGCGCTCGCCGTCGTTCCCGTCGCTGACGTGCAGGACGATCACGACCGTGGTTTCCTCGAACGCCAGCGGCTCCAGGCCGAACCAGCGGCGCAGGTCCACGACCGGCACGATGGTGCCACGCAGATTGATCACGCCCAGGATGCTGTCGGGCATGTTCGGTATGGGCGTCACGCCACTCCAGCCCTTGATCTCCTGCACGCGCAGGATGTCCACGCCGTATTCCTCACCCGCCAGGTGGAAGGTGAGATACTGGTCCAGCCCGTCCTCACTCTGCAGTGTGGTCGCACCCGCTGGTAATGCTTCGGCACTCATCGGCTGTCCTCCGTCCGCTGTGGTCGCTTGCTGCTTGCCGCAATTTCCGCAGGGCGCGTTGCCCCGCCTGCTGTCGAGCTCTGTTGCGTATCGGTCATCGTCGTTGCCTCACGCCACGGCGTGCATGTCATCCGCGTGGCCGCAGATATCGCTGTTCAGCTGGATCAGTCCCGGCACGTCGATGATCAGGGCGACCGTACCGTCTCCGAGGATGGTCGCGCCTGACACACCGCGGATCTGGCGGAAATTCGTCTCCAGGCTCTTGATGACGACCTGCTGCTGGCCCATCAGGTCGTCGACAAACAGGCCGACACGTCGGCCGTCCGCCTCGACGATCATCAGCAACCCGTCCATCAGATCGCTCTTGCCGCCGCGGATACCGAACAGCCTGTTGAGGCGGATGATCGGGATATATTCGTCGCGCAGCCGGTAGAGTTCCGACTCCCCGGCGATGCGGCTGATCTGCTCCGGTCGCATCTGCAGGGACTCGACGATCGAGACCAGGGAGATAATGAAGGTCTCCTCGCCGATGCATGCCAGCTGGCCGTCGAGAATGGCCAGCGTCAGGGGCAGGCGTATCGTGACGGTGCTGCCGGCATTCGCGTTGGACGCGATGGTGACGTTGCCGCCCAGGTCGCGTACGTTGCGACGCACCACGTCCATGCCGACGCCGCGGCCCGAGATATCGCTCACCTGCTCGGCGGTGGAGAATCCGGGGGCGAAGATCAGGTTGTAGATGCGCTCGTCGGTCAGCTCCTCGTTCTCGCCGACGAGACCGTTCTCAACGGCCTTGCGCAGGATGCGTTCGCGGTTGAGACCGGCGCCGTCGTCGATGACCTTGATGATGATGTCACCGCCCTCGTGGTAGGCGCACAGCTCCAGCGTCCCGGTCTCCGGCTTGCCGGCCGCCTTGCGCAAGGCAGGCGTCTCGATGCCGTGATCGAGGGAGTTGCGCACCAGGTGCACCAGCGGGTCGCCGATCTTCTCGAGCACCGTCTTGTCCACCTCGGTATGCTCGCCGCTCATCTTCAGCTCGACCTCTTTGCCCATCTTGCCGCACAGGTCACGCACCAGGCGTGGAAAACGGCTGAACGCCGTGCTGATGGGCAACATGCGGATCTGCAGGACGTTCTCCTGCAGCTCGCGGGTGTTGCGCTCGAGCTGGATGACGCCCTCCAGCACCTTTTCCAGGGTCTTGATATCGCCGTCGGCCAGATTGGTGGTGGCCTGACTGAGCATGGACTGGGTGATGACCAGCTCGCCGACCATGTTGATCAGTCCGTCCACCTTGTCGATGGCGACGCGGATGGAACCGGACTCCTTGCCCGCAGCCTTGCCCTTGTCCAGGCCCCTGGCGGGATCCTCCTCGTGCAATGCGGCATGGTCCGCGGGCGCATCCATGCTCACGGGTTCAGGGGTGGCGCCGCTTGCGAGCGGTGTGATCTCCAGTTCGCTTTCATCGGCGACCCAGCTGAACAGCTCCTCGATGTCGGTACGCTGCACGTCACCGCGCAGCGTCAGCCGCCACTCGAAATAGCTGCGGTCGACTTCCATGTCGGCCAGGGACGGCAATGCCTTGGCATCGTTCTCGACCTGCAGGTCGCCCAGTGCCTGCAGTTCGCGGAAGATCCTGGCCGGATCGTTGCCGCGCTTGAGCATATCGGGATGCGGACAGAAGCGGATGCGCCAGCCACCGGTGCCTGCCGCGGCACCGTCTGCGTCTGCCGCATCACCGGCAGCCGCCGCGGCTGCGTGCGCTGCGCCACTGGCGCCGTCATTGCCGTCCGCCAGCATCTGCTCCAGCTTGCGCTGCATATCGGCGACACGCGCCTGGTCGGTGCTTTCCTTGTCACGCGCGGCATTCACCATGCCGCGCAGAACATCGACCGACTCCAGCAGCAGGTCCACGCCGGGACGCGTCACCGCGCGCGTGCCGTCCCGCATCTCGTCGAGCAGCGTCTCCATGACATGCGTGAGCGCCGAGATATCCATGAAGCCGAACGAGGCACTGCCGCCCTTGATCGAGTGGGCGGCACGGAAGATGGCATTGATCTCCTCCATGTCCGTGCCGTGATCGAGGGCGAGCAGACCGGATTCCATGGCATCCAGTCTTTCGAAGCACTCCTCGAAAAACACGTCATGAAATTCGGACAGGTCGATGGTCATGTTTCCCTCCGTGGAAAAGCGACGCGGTCAGCGTACGGCACTGCCCGGCTGTGCGCGCCGGATCCGTCCGGTTATGCACAGGCCACTCTGGCGTGAGGTGGATGACGGTAAACCGTCGTGAGCGCTGCTGCCTGCCATCCCTGGTTCTCCTGATACCGGCTTCCTGCCGGATTTCCGTGGTTGCTGCCCGTAGCCTCCCGGCCCGCCCGTACAACCACCAACTAATTAAAAAAACAACGTCTTGTAAGTCGGACCCGGTCTGTTTCCGGCGACGGCGCCGATGCACGGCATGTCAAGAATACGTCGTTTTTTGCTGTTTCATTGTTAAGATGCATATCCTGTGCCAGCAGCAGTGACCGCAACGCAAGCGGCATGGACGCCGGTCCGGGAGATGATCCAACACGACCGGACTCCATGAACGGCACGGCGCCGCTTCGCTTGAATCGGCACGTCGGGAGCTGCCGCGGAACGGCGGCAGCAGCGGCCATTGGGGAACAGCGGGTGAGCGGGAGGCAGCGGGCGCGCTAGGGTGTCTCAGCCCCCGCCGGCGGGCGCACCGCGATGATCTTCGCGTCGAAGATGATCGTGTGTCCCGCCAGGGGGTGGTTGAAATCGACCGAGACCGTATCCCCGGCCAGCGCCAGCACGGCGCCACCGACCTCCGTGCCGTCCGGGGTTTCGAAACCGACAATGACACCGGGCGCGAGCTGCAGCTCTGGGGGAAAGGACGACCGCGGCAGCGGGTGAACATTGGCCGGATCGCGGCGGCCGAAGCTCTGGTCCGGTGTGAGTTCGATGCGCTGCGTGTCCCCGGGGTACAGCCCGTACAGTGCGAGTTCCAGGCCGGCGACCAGCGTGCCGTCACCCATGGTGAAGGTCAGCGGCTCACCGGCGAAGGTGGACTCCGCGCAGGTGCCGTCTTCGAGCGTCAGCGCCAGGTGCAGGGTGACCGTGCTGCCGGGGCTGATGTTGTACCTCATGCCGCGCCTGGATTGTGGCCGCGACCGAACAGCGCATCCAGCACCAGCAGCCCGGCGCCCACCGTAATCGCCGAATCGGCGACGTTGAATGTCGGGAAATGCCAGCTGCGGTAGTAGACGTCGATGAAATCGATGACATGGCCATAGAGCACGCGATCGATCAGGTTGCCGATGGCACCGCCCAGGATCAGCGCCAGCGCGAGCGCGGTGCGCCACTCGGCTGCCGGCAGGCGGCGCAGCCAGCGGAGCAGGACGGCGCTCACCGCCAGCGCCAGTCCACTGAAGAACCAGCGCTGCCAGCCGGAGGCGTCATCGAGAAAGCTGAACGCCGCACCAAGGTTGTAGGCCTTGGTCAGCGCCAGCGAAGGAATCAGCTCGATCGGATCGTGCAGCGCCATGGTGCTGTCGGCCAGCCACTTGGTGCCCTGGTCGAGCAGCAGCACCAGCACGCTGACCCAGAGCCACTTCACGGCCGCACCGCCGCGCTCAGGCATAGCGGCGCTGCTCGCCGTTACCGTCGACGTTCTCGATGCAGCGGCCGCACAGCTCCGGGTGGGTGGCGCTGGCACCGACGTCCTCGCGGTGGTGCCAGCAGCGCACGCACTTGGCGTGCTGCGAGGGCGCGGCCTGGATCCGGAAATTCAGGCCTGACACCTGCGCCGCGACGGCGGACGCAGGCGCCGCCTCCAGTGCGTGCACGCGTGCATAGGAGGTGATGAGCACGAAACGCAGCTCGTCGCCAATGGCGCCGAGCAGCGCGCGCGTCGGCTCGTCGGCGTAGAGGTCTACCTCGGCATCCAGCGAGGAACCGATGTGGCCGTCCACGCGCAGCTTTTCCAGCTCCTTGCTGATGGCATCGCGCGCCGCGATGATGCGCTCCCAGAAATCCGCGCCCATCCGTTGCAGGATCTCGCCCTCGGGATAGAACGCCGGCGGCAGCTCGTACCAGGTAGCCAGGAATACGGACTCCGCGCGCTGGCCCGGCAGGTGCCGCCAGATTTCCTCGGCGGTGAAACTCAGGATCGGCGCCAGCCAGCGCACCAGTGCCTCGACCACATGATACAGCGCGGTCTGGGCCGAGCGCCGCGGGATACTGTCGCTCGGCGTGGTGTACTGCCGGTCCTTGATGATATCGATGAAGAAGCTGCTCATGTCGACCGCGCAGAAATTGTGCACCAGCTGGTAGATGCGGTGGAACTCGTAGCTTTCGTAGGCCTGGCGCACCTGCTCCTGCAACCGGCGCGTGCGCTCTATCGCCCAGCGGTCGAGACACAGCACCTGTTCGGGGTCGAGCAGGTGCTGGGCGGGCTCGAAACCGGTCAGGTTGGCCAGCAGGTAGCGCGCGGTATTGCGCATGCGGCGATAGGCATCCGCGGTACGCTTGAGGATCTCGTCCGACACACTCATCTCGCCGCGATAGTCGGTCGCCGCGACCCACAGGCGCAGGATATCGGCGCCGAGCGAATTCATGATCTTCTGCGGCACGACCACGTTGCCGCGCGACTTGGACATCTTCTGGCCCTTGGCGTCAACCGTGAACCCGTGCGTCAGTACCGTCCGGTACGGGGCCCTGCCCCGCATCGCGACCGCGGTCAGCAGCGAGGACTGGAACCAGCCGCGGTGCTGGTCGGAACCCTCCAGGTAGAGGTCGGCGGGCTCAGCGAGCTCCGCGCGCCGCTCCAGTACCGCATGATGCGTGACGCCGGAATCGAACCACACGTCGAGCGTATCGCCGACCTTGTCGTAATCGCCCGCTGCCGCGCCGAGCAGGTCGCCCGGCTGCAGCGCGAACCAGGCGTCGATGCCGCTCTGCTCCACGCGCTGCGCGACGCGTTCGATCAGCTCCGCCGTGTCCGGGTGCAGCGCGCCGCTCTGCCGGTGCACGAACAGGGGGATCGGCACACCCCAGGTACGCTGGCGCGAGATGCACCAGTCCGGCCGGCCCGCGACCATGCCCTCGATGCGCGCCTTGCCCCAGTCCGGCAGCCAGCGGACGCCGTCGATGGCCGCCAGCGCCGTCGTGCGCAGTCCGCCCTGTTCCATGCTGATGAACCACTGCGGCGTGGCGCGGAAGATGATCGGTGTCTTGTGGCGCCAGCAGTGCGGGTAACTGTGGCGCAGCCGCGCCTCGTGCAGCAGCGCGCCGCGGGCCTTGAGCACCTCGATGACATGGGCGTTGGCCGCAAACACGTGCTCGCCCGCGAACAGTTCGGTATCCGGCAGGAAGCAGCCGTTGCCGCCGACCGGGTTGTAGACCTCGAGCCCGTAACGGCTGCCGACCACGTAGTCGTCCTGGCCGTGCCCGGGCGCCGTATGCACCGCGCCGGTACCGGCATCGGTGGTGACGTGATCGCCGAGGATGACGGGCACCTCGCGGGCGTAGAACGGATGCGCCAGCAGCATACCCTCGAGGTCACTGCCCCTGCAGTAGGCCACCACGCGGTAATGCTCGCAGCCGTAGCGCAGCATGGTGTCGCGGAGCAGGGCCTCGGCGATGACCAGCCGCTCCTCCCCCCGACCGCAATCGCACTGCACCACCGCGTAGTCGAGACCGGGATTGAGCGCGACGGCCAGGTTGGCCGGCAGCGTCCAGGGCGTGGTGGTCCAGATCACCACCGCCAGCGGCCCGCTGCCGGCATGGCCCTCCACGTGGTGGCAGGCCGCGATCAGCCCGGCTTCGTTGAGCACGCGGAAGCGCACGTCGATGGCGATCGAGTCCTTGTTCTCGTATTCCACCTCGGCCTCGGCCAGCGCCGACTGGCAGTCGGTGCACCAGTGCACCGGCTTGAAGCCCTTGTGCAGATGGCCATTGGCGATGATCCGCCCCAGCGCGCGGATGATGTCCGCCTCGAAGCGGTAGTCCATGGTCAGGTAGGGATTGCGCCAGTCGCCGAACACGCCGAGACGGATGAAATCCCGGCGCTGGCCGTCCACCTGCCTGCCGGCATACTCGCGGCAGGCCGCCCGGAAATCCGCCGCAGCGACCTTTACACCCGCCTTGCCGACCTGCTTCTCCACGTTCAGCTCGATGGGCAACCCATGGCAGTCCCAGCCCGGCACGTAGGGGGCATCGTATCCCTCCAGCGTCCGGCTCTTGACGATGATGTCCTTGAGCACCTTGTTGACGGCATGGCCGATGTGAATGTCGCCGTTGGCGTAGGGCGGACCGTCGTGCAGGGTGAAGCGCGGCCGGCCGGCGGCGGCGGCGCGCAGCTTGCCGTAGAGATCCATGTCCTCCCAGCGCTGCAACTGCTCGGGCTCTCGGCTCGGGAGGTTGCCTTTCATCGGGAAGGCCGTGCTGGGAAGATTGAGCGTGTTCTTGTAATCAGACATTGACGACACCGCAGAGGCGCACACCAGGCGCCGGGTTGTTATTCAGCTCGCTTGTTTCCGGGAAACCGGGCCGTGATTCTAGCAAAACTCCCGCCCCGGGGCGGGTACTACCGGGCAGACCGGCAACGGGCGGCCGGCGCCGGCCCGCGCCAGGCCACTCAGGCCCGGAAGAATGCCCGCGCCTCCTCCGCGTCGCGCAGGATCTGCTCGCGCAGCGCCGCGAAAGAGTCAAAACGCCGCTCCTCGCGCAGCTTTTTCAGGAAACTGACCTGGACGTAGCTGCCATAGATGTCAGCACTGAAATCGAACAGGTGGACTTCCAGCAGGGACCGGGTGCCGTCGACGGTCGGCCGGTTGCCGATATTGGCCACGCCCTGGACCGCAGCCGGGGCGATGCCCGCAACCTCGACGGCGAATACCCCGGCAAGCGGCGAGCTGGCGCGGTGCAGATAGACATTGGCGGTCGGAAAGCCGATGGTGCGGCCGCGCTTGTCGCCGTGCGCGACACGCCCGCTCATGCTGTAGGACCGGCCCAGCAGCAGCGCCGCCGTCAGCATGTCGCCATGGGCGAGCGCCTCGCGCACGCGCGTGCTGCTGACCCGCTCCCCGCCGACCCGGAAGGAATGCATGCGCGCCACCTCGAAGCCGTATTCCGCGCCCGCGGCCTCGAGGGTCGCATAGGTGCCGGCACGGTGCTCGCCGAAACGGAAATCATCGCCGACCACCAGGTACTTCACGCCCAGGCCGTCGACCAGGATCGCGCGGATGAAGGCCGCGGGTGACAGGGCCGCCAGGTGCCGGTCGAAGCGCAGGCACAGGACACGTTCGATGCCGTAGTCGCGCAGGGCCTGCAGTTTCTCACGCAGCCGGGTCAGGCGCGGCGGCGTCTCGTGCGGCGTGAAGTACTCGCGCGGCAGCGGCTCGAAAGTGATCAGGGCAGCCGGCAACTGCAGGCGCGCGGCCTGTGCGCGCACCTGCGCGAGGACCGCCTGATGCCCGCGATGCACCCCGTCGAAATTGCCGATGGTGGCGACACAGCCGCGCGCTCCGGGGGGCAGATTGTAAAGGCCGCGGATGAACTCCATCACCAGGTCTCCGGGGTCAGTGCGACCACAGGATCGACAGACGCACACCCGTTACGCGCAGGGTCGTCAGGTAAACCACCGCGCCGGCGCAGACCCAGAACAGCAGGTGTCCGGCACGCACGGCGGCAGGCCACTGCAGCCACACCCCGGTCGCGGGCACGCCCCAGAACAGCAGCGCTGCCATGGCCGTCCCGGCCAGCGCGAGCTGCAGCCACAGTCGCGGCCAGCCGGTCTGCGGCGTGAACACGTCCTGTCGCCCGAGGGTCCGGTACAGCAGGGCCGCATTGAGCCAGGCCGCGAGCGCGGTCGCCAGCGCCAGGCCGGCATGCGGACCGGGCACCCCGAGCATGACCATGGGCAGCACCAGGCCGATGTTGAACAGCATGTTCGCGAACATGGCGATCACGGCGATGCGTACCGGCGTGCGCACGTCCTTGCGCGAGTAGTAGGCCGGCGCGAGCACCTTGATCAGCATGAAGCCCGGCAGACCGAAACCGAAGGCCATCAGGCTCAGGCCCGACATCGTCACGTCACCGGCACCGAAATCACCGTAGGCGAACAGCGTGGCGAGCATCGGTCGAGCCAGCAGGATCAGGCCGATGGTTGCGGGTACGCCGATCAGCAACACGACGCGCAGCCCCCAGTCCAGGGTGCGGGAAAATTCCTCGCGCGACCCGCCGGCATGGCTGCGCGAGAGGCTGGGCAGGATCACGGTGGACAGCGCGATCGCGAACACGCCCAGCGGAAACTCGACCAGCCGGTCCGAGTAATACAGCCAGCTGACGCTGCCGGCCGCCAGGAACGACGCGATGAGCGTATCCAGCAACAGGTTGATCTGCGCGACCGAGGAACCGAAGATGCCGGGCAGCATCAGTTTCATGATGCGGCGGACGCCGTCATCGCGCAGCCCCCAGCGCGGCCGGGGCACGATGCCCAGGCGCTGCAGCGACGGCAGCAGAAACAGCACCTGTACCACGCCGGCGACGAAGACCCCCCCGGCCAGCGCGAATACGGGCTGTTCGAGCCGCGGCGCGACCAGCACGGCCGCCGCAATGAGCACCACGTTGAGCCAGACCGGCACGAACGAGGCCGCCGCGAAGCGCCCGTAGGTATTGAGGATGCCCGCGATGAACGCCACCAGCGACACGCACAGCAGATACGGGAAGGTGATGCCGAGCAGCTCCGCAGCCAGCCTGAACTGAGCGGGGTCGCGGTGCAGGAATCCGGGCGCGAAGATCATCACCAGCACCGGGCTCGCCAGCACGCCGAGCACGGTCAGCGCCGACAGGATCCCGAGCAGGGTTCCGGCGACGCGGTTGACCAGTGCATGGACGGTGGCGGGCGGCTGCTGTTCGCGATACTCGGACAGGACCGGCACGAAGGCCTGCGAGAAGGCGCCTTCCGCAAACAGACGACGCAGAAAATTGGGTATCTTGAAGGCCACGAAGAAGGCATCCATCGCGGCGTCGGCGCCGAACAGGCGCGCCATCACCATGTCGCGCAACAGGCCGAGCACGCGCGACACCAGCGTCATGCCGCCGACAATTGCAGTGCTTTTCAGTAGCTTGCGACTCACCCATCCAACCCCGCTGCGTCACGCGGAAACAGCCGTGCAGTATACTTGAGAAACAAAGACTTACCACCCCGCTTTTCGGGCAGAACGGGGCGCCGGAGACAACCGGGCGCAGTCACGGCCGCTGTCCCGGCGGCGCCAGCGCCGGATTGACAAACCCACGCCGAATCCGCATAGTACGCGGCTTTCGTCAGACCCGATTAGCAGGAGCAGTCCCTTGGCAAACTCAGCACAAGCCATCAAGCGCGCCCGCCAGGCGGAGCGGAACCGCCAGCTCAACGCGAGCCAGCGTTCGCGCATGCGCACCTCGATCAAAAAGGTGATCGCCGCCATCCGCGCCGGCGACCAGGATGCCGCCAGGCAGGCCTTTGTCGCCGCCGTGCCGGTCATCGACAGCGCCGCGGGCAAGGGCCTGATCCACGCCAACAAGGCCGCCCGGCACAAGAGCCGCCTGAACCAGCAGATCCGCGCCCTCTGAGCGCCCCCTGCCCCAGCGGCATGAAAAAAGCCGGTCAGTGACCGGCTTTTTTGTGTTCAGCGAATCAGCACCAGATTGTCGCGGTGAATCAGCTCCGGCTCGTCCACGTAGCCGAGCAGTTCCTCGATCCGGTTGCTGGGCTTGCCGATGATCTGGCGCGCCTCGGCGGCGCTGTAGTTGACCAGTCCGCGGGCGATCTCGCGGCCATCGTGGCCGATGCAGGCCACCAGGTCGCCACGCTCGAACAGGCCCTCGACGCCGGCCACGCCGACCGGTAACAGGCTGCGGCCGGCACCGCACAGCACCTGGGTGGCGCCGGCATCCAGCAGCAGGCGTCCGCGCACCTGCAGCTGCCCCGCCAGCCAGCGCTTGCGCGCCGCCAGGGGCGCGCTGGAGGGATACAGACGGGTTCCCACCGCCTCCCCCGCGGCGATGCGCTGCAGGATATCCGGCGCCCGCCCCGGCGCAACCACGGTCATGGCGCCGGAGCGCGCGGCGCGCCGTGCCGCGTGCAGCTTGGTCTGCATGCCACCGCGCCCCAGCACGCCACCGCTGGCGGAGGCCATCGCCTCGAGCGCCGCGTCGTCCGCAGCGGCCTCCGTGATCAGGCGCGCCTGCGGCTGCTGGCGCGGGTCCGCCTCGTACATGCCGCCCTGATCGGTCAGCAGCACGAGCAGGTCCGCCTCGATCAGATTCGTCACCAGCGCCGCCAGCGTATCGTTGTCGCCGAGGCGGATCTCCTCGGTCGTCACGGTGTCGTTCTCGTTGACCACCGGGATCACGCCGAGACCCAGCAGCGTGCGCAGGGTGCTGCGCGCATTCAGGTAGCGCTGCCGGTTGGCGAGATCCTCGTGTGTCAGCAGGACCTGGGCCGTGTGCAGGCCAAAGCGCTGGAAGCGCGACTCGTAGGTCTGTACCAGTCCCATCTGGCCCACGGCCGCCGCGGCCTGCAATTCGTGCAGGGCATGCGGCCGGCGCTTCCAGCCCAGCCGGGTCATGCCCTCGGCGACGGCGCCGGAGGAAACCAGCAGTACCTCACGGCCGCTCCGGCGCAGCCCGGCGATCTGCTCGACCCAGGCGCCGATGGCCTCGACCGCCAGACCCTGGCCGTCGTTGGTCAACAGCGCACTGCCGATCTTGACGACCCAGCGCCGGCATGCAGCAGGATTGCGTTGCTCAGACATGTGATGTCAGCGACCTGTTCTCGTTGTGCTTCGGCATGGGATAGTGTGCTGTTTCCGCGCCGCGTACAAGCCTGCCCCGCAGCCTGCGTGAGGTTCAGTCCGGCGCCACCGTATCCGCCGGCGGATGCTGATCCAGATACTCGAGCACCGCGTACATCAGCTCGCCGGTACCGTCGCGGTTGACGGCCGAAATCGCGTAGACCGGTCCGTGCCAGTCCAGCGCCTCCACCACGGCACGACAGCGCGCAGCGCGTTCCGCGGGCGGCAACAGGTCGACCTTGTTCAGCACCAGCCAGCGCTCGCGTGCGGCGAGCTTGCTGCTGAAGGCATGCATCTCGTCCAGGATCGTCCGCACGTCCTCGACCGGGTGACCGAGCGGCCCCATGTCGACGAGGTGCAGCAGCAGGCGTGTGCGCGACAGGTGACGGAGAAACTGGATGCCGAGGCCGGCCCCCTGGGCCGCGCCCTTGATCAGCCCGGGCACGTCGGCCATGACGAAGCTGCGGTGGGACGGGAACTCGACCACCCCGAGGTTCGGATACAGCGTCGTGAACGGGTAGTCCGCGATCTTCGGCCGCGCCGAGGAGACGACCGTGATCAGCGTGGACTTGCCGGCATTGGGCATGCCGAGCAGCCCCACGTCCGCCAGCAGCTTGAGCTCCAGCCGCAGCAGGCGCCGCTCGCCCGGCGTGCCGGGCTTCGACTGGCGCGGCGCACGGTTGGTCGAGCTCTTGAAACGGGTGTTGCCGAGGCCGTGGAATCCGCCGCGCGCCACGACCAGACGCTGCCCTGCCCGCACCAGGTCGCCGAGCAGTTCACCGGTCTCGGCCTCGTGCACAATGGTACCGACCGGTACCTTGACCACGAGATCTTCACCCGACCCGCCGCGGCAGTTGTTACCGCGCCCGTTCTCGCCGCGTGCGGCGATGAACTTGCGCTGATGGCGGAAATCGATCAGGGTGTTGACGCTGCCGTCGGCCTCCAGCAGCACACTGCCACCGTCGCCACCGTCGCCACCGTCCGGTCCGCCCATGGGAATGTATTTCTCGCGCCGGAAGCTGATGCAGCCGTTGCCGCCGTCGCCGGCACGCACCTCGATCTCCGCTTCATCGATGAACTTCATGACTGCATCTGGTTCCGTCTTGCCCGCACCGGCCGCCGCGGGTGGCCGCGACAGCCCTGCTGATATTGCCGCGCTCCCGCAGAATCAAAAAGCCCCGCTCGGGGCGGGGCTCGGGTAGCGCGTGCCGGCCGTGCTCAGCCGGCGTCGATCTCCACAAACGTCCGCTGCTGCGGACCGCGCTGGACGAAGCGCACGGTCCCGGCGCTGGTGGCGAACAGCGTGTGGTCGCGTCCCATACTGACATTCCTGCCCGGATGGAAACGGGTGCCGCGCTGACGCACAAGGATGCTGCCCGCCAGCACGCTCTGACCGCCGAAACGCTTCACGCCCAGTCGCTTGGATTCCGAATCGCGGCCGTTACGGGTACTGCCGCCTGCCTTTTTATGTGCCATTGCCGGTGTCCTCTCGCGGAAATCAGCCGGTGATGCCGGTGATTTCGACCTCTGTGTAATTCTGACGGTGCCCCATACGCTTCATGTGATGCTTGCGGCGACGGAACTTGATGATCTCCACCTTCTTGCCGCGCCCATGGGACTTGATGGTGGCGGTAACCTTGCCGCCGGAGACGTAGGGCGTACCGATCTTCACGTCCGCACCCTCGCCGATCATCAGCACCTGGTCGAACTCGACGGCGTCGCCCGTATTGCCCGCCAGCGTCTCGATGCGCAGGGTTTCGCCCTGGGCAACCCGGTACTGTTTACCGCCCGTCTTGATTACCGCATACATTTCAGCAACTCCGGAACAAGTACTGCATTGAAAAAGGCCGCTCATTCTAATGATTGCGCCGGGAGAGGTCAATCAACTAGCATCTGGTACTGCCCGGGGAAGAACGCTAGACTTTCCCTTCTGTTCCAGCGTCGGCCAAAGCGCCGGCAAGCCCGCACCGGAAGGCGGGGAATAATGCTAAAACTAGTTAAAAAACAATCAACTGCATGCGATATCGCCGCACTCAGGGAAGTCGTCGCCGACGATCTCGAGCGGGTCAACAGCCTCATCCGCGACCGCCTGCACAGCGACGTCGCCCTGATCAACCAGCTCTCGCACTATATCGTCAACAGCGGCGGCAAGCGGCTGCGCCCGCTGCTGGTACTGCTGTCGGCGAATGCCTGCGGTTACCGCGGCGACCAGCACATCAACCTCGCCGCCGTCATCGAGTTCATCCACACCGCCACGCTCCTGCATGACGATGTCGTGGACGCCTCCCAGCTGCGGCGCGGCAACGTGACCGCAAATGCCCTGTGGGGCAACGAGGCCAGCGTTCTGGTAGGCGATTTCCTGTATTCACGCGCCTTCGAAATGATGGTTGACGCCAACGACATGCGGATCATGGAAATCATGTCGCACACGACCAACACCATCGCCGAGGGCGAGGTCCTGCAACTGCTGAACTGCCACGATGCAGACACCACCGAGCAACGCTACATGGACGTCATCAGCCGCAAGACCGCGCGCCTGTTCGAGGCCGCCGCGCGCATAGGGGCGGTACTCGGACACCAGCATCCGGAGACGGAGACGGCGCTGGCCAGCTACGGCCTGCACCTGGGTACCGCCTTCCAGCTCATCGACGATGTACTCGATTACAGCGCCTCCCCCGAGGATACCGGCAAGAACGTGGGCGATGACCTGGCCGAGGGCAAGCCCACCCTGCCGCTCATCCACGCCATACACCAGGGCACGCCCAGCCAGGCCAAGCTGATCCGGCGCGCCATCGAAAACGGGGGGCACGACAACATGCAGGCGGTGTGTGCGATTATTGAATCGACCGGGGCCATCCCCTACACTGCGCAGGCGGCGCAACGGGAAGCCGACCTCGCCCTGGAGGCGCTGGCCGCCCTGCCGGGCTCGGTCTACAAGGACGCCCTGCACAGCCTTGCAGAATTCTCGGTCAACCGCGGGTACTAGGTAACAATCGGGCAGTAGCGCAGTCTGGTAGCGCACTTCGTTCGGGACGAAGGGGTCGGAGGTTCAAATCCTCTCTGCCCGACCATTCACCGGAAAAACATTCGAGGTCATCCTCATGGCACGGATCATCGCCCTTCTGCTGGCACTGATGCTTCCGCTCGCCGGTCTGTGCGACACCCCGCCACCGGAGGATGACGCTGCACCCCACTCGGCGGACGCGACACCGGCCACCGCGGAGCCAGCCGACAACGCCTCCGACCTGTTCGAAGACATCGATATCGCGGAGGTCTACGATCCGCTGGAGCCCATCAACCGCGGCATCTTCTGGTTCAACGACAAGATGTATTTCTACGTGCTGAAACCGGTCGCACGCGCATTGCGCTACACGCCGGAGCCGTTGCGGATCTCGCTGAAAAACTTCTTTCTCAATCTCGAAGCGCCGGTGCGCATGGTCAACGCGGCCCTGCAGGGCAAATTTGCCGTGGCCGGTAACGAGCTGACCCGATTCGCGACCAACACCACGCTCGGCATCGGCGGCCTGTACGATCCGGCGCGGGAACATTTCGGCATCAGACTGCAGGATGAGGATACCGGGCAGACGCTGGGCCGCTACGGTGTCGGACCCGGCCCCTACCTGGTACTGCCCTTGCTCGGACCGTCCAATCTGCGTGACGGCATCGGCACGATCGGCGACAGCTGGCTCGACCTGGCCTGGCACATCTGGGGCGCCGGCAAGAACAACTACGATTACGTAGGCTCACGCGCCGTCGAAACGCTCAATACACTGTCGCTGGACAAGGATACCTACGAAGGCATCAAGCGCGACTCGCTTGATCCATACCTGTTCATGCGCGACGCCTACGGACAGTACCGCCGCGACCAGATCAGGAACTAGTTTCCCCGCGCTCGGCCTGCTTGGCCTGGCGCCAGAAAGTCTCCAACACATCGATATCCGTGTCGGCGATATCCAGACCGGCCGTGCGGCAGGCGGCCTCCACCAGCCGGAATCGTCGCTCGAATTTGCGATTGCCTGCCCGCAGTGCCGTCTCGGGATCGAGCCCAGCGTGGCGCAACAGGTTGACGACCGCGAACAGGAGGTCGCCGGCCTCCTCCAGCTGCGCCTGGCTGTCGGCGCGGCGGGCGATCTCGGCGCGCAACTCAGCGAGTTCCTCGACGACCTTGTCCAGCACACCGCCGATATCGGGCCAGTCGAAGCCAGCGCGTGCTGCCTTCTGCTGCAGCTTGCACGCGCGGGTCAGCGCCGGCAGCGATTGCGGGACGCCGTCCAGCAGGCTTTCCTGCGCCCCGCGTTCCGCGCGCTTGTGCGCCTCCCATGCCAGCGTCTGCGCGGCGGCATCTGCCACGACCGTGTCCGCGAACACATGCGGGTGGCGGCGCAGCATCTTGGCGCTGATTGCCTCGGCAACATCCGCGAAATCGAACCAGCCTGCCTCGCTGGCGAGCCTGGCATGAAATACTACCTGGAACAGCAGGTCGCCGAGTTCATCACGCAGGGCACCGGCATCACCGGATTCGATCGCCTCGACGACTTCATAGGCTTCCTCGAGCGTGTACGGCGCAATGGTGCGGAAATCCTGCTGCAGATCCCAGGGACAACCGCCATCCGGAGAGCGCAGGCGGTCCATGATGCCCAGCAATACGTCGATATGTTTTCTGGCGTCGGACTCTTCTGTAGGCATGGCTTCCCCGCAGGTAGCGCGCGCATGCGGCTGCGCCGCGGACGCAGCCGGTTCAACCGGCGCCGTGGGCGGCCTACCAGCTGCGCTGCGGGCCGACGTCGACGTGGATGAAATCGGAACCGGGATAGTAACCGACCCCACCCGCCTGCAGCGCCAGTGCGGCCGTATGCAGCCGCTTCAGGTCACAGCCAGGCAGACGGATATCGATTGCCTTGCCCTGCATGTGAAAGCTGCGCTTGGCGACACCGGAACTCGCACTGCGCAGTGCGGCATTGGTCGCCGGCGAGCGATAACCGGAAATCACCTGGAAGGGCTTGTGGCTGCCGACCGTCGCGCGCAATACGTAGAGCAGGTCGAGCAGGTCGGTGTCTATGGTATGGATCTCACCGGAACGGTGATCGCGCAGGTGGGTGTTGATGTCCTGCAACTCGCTGTCCACGTACCCGCCTTCGGCCCAGTAGGTGGCGGCGAGATTTTCGCCGGTGTGGGTATTGTGAAAACTGAGGCGCCGCTCGGGTAGCGCACGGGTCCCGGCATGGGCGGCCGGGCCCAGCAACACGGCGCCACCGAGTGCGCCCAGACGCAGAAAGTCCCTGCGCCGCATGCCCGCCGCCGACACTCGGCGACCCCGATCTTTTGACTCATCCATACCACTGACTCCTGCAGCAAATCAATGATAACTAGCTGTTTTCAAAAGATATTATTATGTCGCCAGAAATATTAGCGGCTGATTATACTCGACTTTTCCAGCCATCGGTAGCCCGCGGGACTGCCCGCGGTGGCTGCGCGCGAGCCGCGGCGCCCGCAACCGCATCAGGCTGACACGCACGGAACCAGAGAACCGTGACCGGCGTCACGATCCCGCAGCCGCCGGCATGCAAGCAGTGAACGGAATTGACATCGACTCAGTGACTGGTTTCGTTGCGTAACGCGGATATCACCTGATCTTCGTACTGGATGCGATCGGCGATGCATTCGCCCAGATTGGACAGGTCAACCGCCAGATACTCCACGCAGTTGTCCAGCGACATCGCCTCGTACTTGTCATTGAAACGCAGGATGGTGTCCGTCGTTTCCACGATCTTGGGATAGAGCTCGTCGGCAATCGCCAGTACCGCCTTGCGCCGTTCGCAGTTGTCGGCCAGATAGCGATAGAGCTGGAAGTGCGCGCTTGCGGTGTAGTCGATCAAGGCCTCGCAGAACCGGCGCAATGCCTTTTCCATCGACGCATCGGGCGTGAACGGTTGCCTGCTGGCCAGTTCGGTCAGCAGCGTCAGCGTTTCGTTGCGCGCGCTAACCAGGGCACTGAGCTTTTCTGACGATCTCCGCCGCCGATCCACCCCACCGGGAATCTGTAAACCCATGAATCGCTCCTATCGCTTTGTTCTTTCTGTGAAATTCACTGTCTGCCTGGCATGCCGAGCCGGGAGACACGCCCGTCTTCAGCAGCAGCAACAACCGGGCCGGTTCGACGGACGGCCTCAGCACTTTACCAACAAGCCGATGTAATTCAAACAGTTTTCTAGCAGCCGAGGAGTCCAGCCCGGGAACAACCCGTGTTCCATCCCTCCCGTTGGCGCACATCTCATATCCCCTTAAGGATAGAGGGATTAATTTATCCATATTATACATTGAGTTATAAAATCAGCCCGATATAACGGGGCGCATGAATTCTTGACTAAAAGAGTCGGTCATTACTATCATTGCCACATCCGAGAGCGGATACTTTCACTACGATCCGCCGCCGCTGCCTGGAATGGAATACGGTTCAGGCGCAGCGGAGCATGAAGCAAGCTGTACCGTATTCACTGAGGTTAGTCATGAAGTTATCTACCAAAGGCCGTCACGCCGTCACGGCCATGATGGAACTGGCACTGCAGCACGACAAGGGTCCCGTAACACTTGCCGACATTTCCGCGCAGCAGTCGATATCGATTTCCTATCTCGAGCAACTGTTCTCGCGCCTGCGTCAGCACGGTCTCGTAACGGGTATGCGTGGACCCGGCGGCGGCTATTGCCTGGCACGCCCCGCGCAGGAGATCACCATCGCGGAAATTCTCGCGACTGTCGATGACGTCAGCCGACGCGAGGAAACCGCCGGCACAGCGGGCGCGAAGATGTGGCTTCACCTCAGCAACCGGATTTTCGACTACCTCAACAGCATCACGCTGGAAGCAGCCATCGAGTCCTACAACCAGGACTCGGAGGAGAAACCGCTGTTCGGATCAGGCTTCCAGCAGAGTGCAGCCTGATACATTCTTCCGGCAGTTTTTGTTATTGGAGAAACCAACATGGCATACAGTGACAAGGTACTGGACCATTACGAGAACCCGCGTAATGTTGGCTCGTTCGACAAGGGTGACCGGCAGGTAGGTACCGGCATGGTGGGCGCGCCGGCCTGCGGTGACGTGATGCGCCTTCAGATCAAGGTAAGCGATGACGGCATCATTGAGGATGCCCGCTTCAAGACCTACGGCTGCGGATCAGCCATTGCTTCCAGTTCGCTGCTGACCGAATGGGTCAAGGGCAAATCCCTGGAAGAGGCACGCGCCATCAAGAATACCGATATTGCCGCGGAACTCGCGCTGCCACCGGTCAAGATTCATTGCTCGGTACTGGCGGAGGACGCCATCAAGGCGGCGATCGAGGATTACCAGGGAAAATCGGGACAGGCTTAGCACCACGCGGTTCTGCGCACAACCGTAGACTCAAACGGGACCGGTCAGGTCCCGTTTTTTTGCCGGATGTCACGCCGGATCCCGCAGCACAGCGACTGCCGGCCGCAGTCGGCTGAGCACACTGTTATACTCCGCCTGATGAACGATCAAGCCACAGCGCCTCCCGTCGCGCGCCTGTATCCCGAACCGCAAACCGGGTTGTCGCTGCAGGGCCTGTATCTGGAGCACGGTCTGCACACCCTGGGACGCGACACGCCGTACGTCTACAGCAACTTCATCACTTCACTGGATGGCCGCATCGCACTCGGCAAGAGCGGACGCACCACACATACCGTTCCGGAAGCGATCACAAACCCCCGCGACTGGCGCCTGTACCAGGAACTGGCCGGACAGGCTGACATACTGGTCACGAGCGGACGCTTCTTCCGCCAGAGCAGCGCGGGTGAGGCACAGGACGTTCTGCCGGTCGGCACCCAGCAGGAATTCGCCGATATCCGCAGCTGGCGCTCCGCACAGGGGCTGCAGGCACAACCCGACATCGCCATCATGAGCGGCAGTCTCGATATCCCGCTGGCAGCGCTGGAGCCCTACCGGAGTCGCCGGTTGATCGTCGTGACCGGCGACGGCGCGGACGAGAGCAAGGTCCGCAGGTTGCTGGATAACGATGTGACGGTCATGCGTGCGGGGTCGGGACGCCGTGTGGATGGTCGCCTGATGGTCGAGCAGCTGGCCACGGCCGGCTACCGCAGCGTCTATGCAATCGCCGGACCGGCCGTATTCGGCACCCTGCTGCAGGCCAGGACGGTCAACCGCCTGTACCTCACGCTCGCCTGTACGCTGCTCGGTGGTTATGTGTTCGACACGCTGACGCGCGGCGAACTGCTGGTACCGGCGCAGGGCATGCAGCTCGGCAGCCTGTATCACGACGGCCATGCCCCAGCCGGCGCCGGACAGCTGTTCGCCATGTTCGAATCCGGAACGGGGTGATCGGGCCGGCCTAGCCCGGCTGGCTGTTCTTGAGCGCACGCAGGATCTGCGCGAGCGGCACGGCGCTACCGCGCCCGATTCCCTCGCAACGCTGCCGCTCCCGCAGCCAGGCACGCCGGTTGCCGGCGATCTCGGGCCAGAAAGGATAGGTCCGGCACTGGGCCGGACGTGCGGCATAGATGCTGCAGCGCTGCGTATGATCGAGAAAGATGCAGCTGCCGCCTGCGGCAGCTGCCAGTGACAGCTGACCATCCTCCAGGCGCCGCAGGTACCTGCGCCGGAACCAGGCACGCGACAGGCCGAGATAACGGCATATCCGCTCCGCCTCCCGTTGACCGAGAAAGACGTGATACTCACCCGGCATGGAACAGCAGCGGCCGCAGCGGGTGCAGGAAAAATGCAGCGAACTGGTCTCGTAATACGGTTTCACGCCACATATACCCCCGCTGACGGCACATTGCACGGACGACAGGTGCAGAACTGCGCCCTGATGCGTCCTGTTTACAGTGATTACCCCCTGCCGACAAGCCTGCCGCAGCGACACGGGTTTGTGTTAAGGTCATGAGACTGTAATTCTCACCGGAACACCCGCGGGAACCTCCATGATCTACTGCAGCAACTGCGGTCAGCCACTGGTCGAAAAAATTCCTGACGGCGATTCGCGCACACGCCATGTCTGCGAGGCATGCAACATCATCCACTACCAGAATCCGAAGATCGTCGCAGGTTGCCTGCCCGAGTGGAACGGCCGCCTGCTGCTGTGCCGGCGTGCCATCGAACCACGTTATGGATTGTGGACGCTGCCGGCGGGTTTCATGGAGAACGGCGAGTCGACCGAGCAGGCTGCCGCGCGCGAGACCTACGAGGAAGCCCGCGCACGGGTGATCGACCTGCAACTATACGGAGTATTCAGCATCCCGCACATCAGCCAGGTCTACATGATGTTCCGCGCCGGCCTGGAATCCGAGCATTACAGCCCGGGCGTAGAGAGCCTTGAGGTCCGGTTGTTCGAGGAACATGAAATCCCCTGGGAACAGCTGGCATTTCCGGTTGTCCGGCGTACACTCGAGCGTTACTACAGCGATACCAGAAACAGGCACTTCCCGGTACATGTGGAAAACATCGTGCGTCATCCGCCGCGCCCGCGGTGAATCACCAAGATCAATGGAGACTGCCATGAACACCAAAGCCATCGTTTTGCTGCTGGCAGCCGTGCTGTGCGCACCGCTGCCGACCCATGCAATGAAAGTCGGGGACATTGCGATACCCGATGCGCTGCCGCTGGATGGCAGCGGACACGAGCTACTGCTGAACGGCGCAGGCATGCGCGTGAAGTTCTTCATGGACATTTACGTTGGCGCACTGTACCTGCCGGCACGCACAGCCGACCCCAAGACGATTCTGGCCGATACCGGCGCTGCCAGCGTGCTGATGAAATTCGTGTACAAGGAGGTCAGCAGGGACAAGATCGTGGCTGGCTGGAACGACGGTCTCGCCAGTAATCTCGAGCGGACCGAACTCGACGCGCTGGCGGGCCGGATCGCACAGTTCAACGCATTGTTCACGACGGTGCGCAGGGGCGACAGCATACGCATCGACTACAATCCCGCCACGGGCACGGAAGTCCGCATCAACGAAGAATTGCGCGGCACGGTCGCGGGCAACGATTTCTTTCGTGCCCTGCTGCGGATCTGGCTGGGCGAACACCCGGTAAGCACCGCACTGAAATCAGCCATGCTTGGCAGGCAGGACTAACCCGGCCGCGGATCATGCGTGGTGTTTTCCTGGACGACCATACCCTGGGCGATGGCGATCTGGCACTGGATCCCCTGCGTGCGACCCTGGATGAGTGGGAATTCCGTGGCACCACGGCTCCTGCGGAGGTAGCCGCTGCCCTGCATGATGTCGATATCGCCGTCACCAACAAGGCAGTGCTCGACAGCAGTGTCCTGGCATCAGCCACCGCGCTCAGGCTGATCTGCGTCGCGGCGACCGGCACCAACAACATCGACCTCGGCGCCGCGGCCCGCCATGGTATCACCGTGTGCAACGTGCGGGCCTATGCCACCGCTTCGGTGGTCGAGCACGTCTTCATGGTAATGCTTGCGCTGACCCGTCGCCTGCAGGCACATCTGGCTGCGGTCAGCCACGGCGACTGGTGCCGGGCAGATCGTTTCAGTCTCCTCGATTTTCCGTTCCGCGGGTTGGCAGGCCGCACCCTGGGAATCATCGGTTACGGCGAACTCGGCCGGGCAGTCGGGAATATGGCCGCGGCTTTCGGCATGCAGGTGATCGTGGCGCAGCGCCCGGGCGGGCCCACGCTGGCGGGACGGGTGACACTGCCCGAGCTGCTGGCCAGCGCCGACATACTCAGCCTGCATTGCCCGCTGACCGAGCAGACTCGGAACCTCATCAGCGCCAGGGAACTCGACTGCATGCAGCGGGATGCCATCCTGATCAACACCGCGCGCGGCGGCATCGTGAACGAAGCGGATCTCGCGGCAGCCCTGCGCAGCGGCAGAATCGGTGGCGCCGCCGTCGATGTGCTGAGCGAAGAACCGCCGGCAAACGGCAGTCCCCTGCTGGAACCGGGGCTGCCCAACCTGATCGTCACACCGCACGTCGCCTGGGCGAGCCTGCGCTCCAGGCAGCAACTGGTCGAGGAAGTCGCCGCCAACATCCGTGCCTATCTGGGCGGCGCACCCAGCAATGTGGTAACAGCCTGAGACGGACACGAACTGCATGTCGGTCAGCGCCAGCGACATCGCCGCCAATCTGGAGGATATCCGTGCACGCATGCATGCGGCCGCGACAGCGGCCGGTCGAGACCCGGACGGCATCCGACTCATCGCGGTATCCAAGTACATGCCCGCGGACTATGTCCGCATGGCCATGGCTGCCGGCCAGTTCTGTTTTGGTGAGAGCACCGTGCAGGACGCGCAGACCAAGCAGGCACTGCTCGACGACCGGCGCACGGAATGGCATTTCATCGGTCACCTGCAGTCGAACAAGGCAAGGTTCATACCCGGCCGGTTTGCCTGGCTGCACACGCTGGACAGCCTGCGACTGGCGCAACGCCTGTCCGCCGCCGCGCTGGACGCAGCGCACACCGTGCAGGTGCTGATCCAGGTCAACGTGGCCGCCGATCCCGCCAAGCAGGGTCTGGCAGCAAGCGAGCTGTTTTCCTTCGTCGATCGCCTGCTAGCCGCCGACCTGGCCGGCATCCGGCTGCGCGGTCTCATGACCATCGGGCGTCATGATGCCGACACCGAGCCGCGCCGGGCCGAATTCGCGGCCCTGCGCGAACTCGGCCGCGCCTGCGCCGAACGCTTCGGCGCGCCGCTGTTTTGCGAGCTGTCCATGGGGATGAGTGCGGATTTCGAACTCGCCATCACCGAGGGCGCGACCATGGTCCGTGTCGGCAGCTCCATTTTCGGCGCTCGCGAGAAGCACGACGCAGGCGCCTGAATCCCGTGCCGCACAGGGAAAATGGCGAATGGCAGGCAACGGCTGCGCGCTGCCCGCAACACCATACACTGACAGTTCATCAATCCGGCACAATCCAGTACAATGCGCCGGGAAATCATCCGGAACAGCACCAAGCGGGGGAGTGTTGATGATAACGCTGGACGGTCAATCGTCATACTGGGCAATCGGGATCCTGAGCTTTCTTATCGGCATAGTGCTCGGCTGGATCATCACCTATACCCTCGTTGTCCGGCATGGCCGCACCCACCAGCTGCAGCTGGAACTCGACGAATTACAGGAGAACTTCCGCGACTACCGCGACCAGGTGACGCATCATTTCATGCGCACATCTGAGCTGGTGCAGGAAATGACCCAGAGTTATCGCTCTGTCTACGAGCACCTGGCCTCGGGAGCACAGTACTTGTGCGGTGATCCGGAGCTCAACCGACTGAACCGCCACACGCCACCGCCACTGGCCGCGGCCGACCCGCCGCAGCCGCAACAGCAAGCGGAGTATGACTACGACGAGTACGCCGAACTCTCGCGCATCCGCGATGATATCGACGAACTGCTCGGCGAGGCGCCGCGTATTTCCGACATGGACATGGACGCTGCGGAGCAGGACAACCGTCCGCTCCAGCACTAGCGTCTCCGAGAACCTATCTCGTAAAACGCGAGCAGCAGGTCATCCCGCAGCTGGCTGACTCATGCAACAGGCCGGCACGGAGCTGCACGGCCTATTCGCCGCTGACGGTCACCGTGACCACGCGCCGGTGCCCCACGCTGCGGTGCTCCCACAGGTAGATGCCCTGCCAGGTACCGAGCGCGCAATGGCCCCGACTGACCGGGACTGTCAGATCGGTGTGTGTCAGTATGCTGCGTACATGCGCGGGCATGTCATCCGGCCCTTCCAGGGTGTGTACGAACACCGGATCCCCGTCCGGTACCAGGCGCGCCATGAAACGTTCCAGATCCGCCCGCACGTCAGGATCCGCGTTTTCGCAGATCATCAGCGACGCGCTGGTGTGTTGTACGAACAGGTGACACAGACCCGTCGAGATGCCGGCATTCTGCACCACGTCCTGGACCCGTTCTGTGACGGGATAGCTGCCCCGGCCACGGGTAGCGACCTGCAGGATGGCCTGGTAAATCACCGGGATGCACTCTCGTAAACCGCCATTATCGACTGTAATTCCTCCAGCACGGACAGTCGCTCGGCGGCGGACAACCGTGCCGTGGCGGCCAGTTCCTGGCCTGTACGCAGGGCCTGGATATACTCGTAGACCTTGTCACAACCCTGCTGACAGAGCTGCTCGACACAGCGCTCGACTGCGCCGTCTTCATCCAACTTATTATATTTATTATAAATATCAGACATATGCTGGAAGACGATAGCGGAAATAACACCTGGATCACAGATTCCCGCACGCTGGCGTACTAGGCTGGAATCCGCGAGTTCAGCTGGAGCGGTAGATGATACCGCAGTATACGGGCTGACGGGGGGTACACCGATGAATCACATGACATTCGCCTGTTGCGCACTCGTCATGGCTTGTGGCTGTCTGTCGGCCTGCACCACCGCCCGCTCGCCATTCCCCGTGTCGGACATGATCGCCTCCAGCGCAATTCCGCCGGCCGACCCGGCCCTGGATCATTATATTGCGCGGGTGCCCGGCGATGTGGCAGAAACCGCGACGGTGGCAAGGGCCATGACGCATATTTCCCTTGGCCGGGCACGCGAGCAGGCCGGGCAGGAACTGTGCGATGGCGGACGCCTCATACCGGGGGAAGTCGCCAGTGTCACCGGACCGGTTCCCGCCGCCAACCAGGGCGAGAGTGTATCCAGACCGGTATGGTACTACCGTATCAGCCAGCAACCCGGCCTGCACGGCTGTACGGCCGTGGAGGAATCACGGCTGTTCCAGGCTATGCAGGAGAACCTGCCCGCATGGATCACGATAGAACGTGCCCACACCGCCTACACGGAACTCGGCTTGCTGGAATAATCCCGAATTTGCTCCGGCAGGTTTGATGGCTCCAACTCCGCATTGAGCGGCGCAACGAGATCGCGCAGCGAACGCTCCTGCAGACTGCCACGCAGCGACTGCGAGAGCGACTCCATCAGCTGCGCCACGGCGTCCGACGTCGCCAGCTGATCCACACTCAGGAACCTGCTCTCCCCGGCCCGGCGCACGGCATCGAGCATGTCGGTCAGCCGCATGGTGTCCAGGTCATGTGTCGGCAGATAGACCGTCGCATCCTCGTTCTGGATCTCCACCAGATAACCGGCGGCTACGAGTATCGCGAGCAGGCGGCTGACCGGTTCGTCCGGAAGCCCCAGGCGGTCGATCAGCTGTTCCAGCTGCCAGGGCGGCCTGTCATGCAGATGATGGTAGCCGATGAGATACATGATCTGCAGCGCCAGCTGCTCTCGCAGTCGGTTGCTGAGCACGAAACGCACGCGGTGCAGGGTCATGAACTTGGGATTCTGCACGAAATAGGCGATCTGAGAACCCACCAGCAGGATGAGCCAACTCAGGTAAGTCCAGATCAGCAACAGTATGAGGATAGCGAAGCTGGAGTAGATCGCAGCGTATTTCGCCGACGAGACAATGAACGTTGCGAAGCCCCAGCCGGTAATTTTCCACAGCACCCCTGCGAGCACTCCGCCGACCAATGCAGCGCGAAACTGCACCCTGGTATTGGGCATGACGATATAGATAAAGGTAAATGCAAGACATACCAGTATGTAGGGGACCGTGCGGCTTAACAGCAGGAACAGTGTCCCGAACGGTTCGATCGATGCCAGCTTGTGCGCGGTTTCCGTTCCGAATATTGCAGCAGTGAAGCCTACTGCGCTGAAGATCAGCACCGGCCCGATGGTGATTACACTGAGATAGTTGCTGAAACGCTGCGCCATGGGCCGCAGGCGCTCGATCTGCCAGACGAAGTTGAATGCCGACTCGATCTTCTGGACCAGGGCAATTACGGTGTATATCAGGAAAGCGAATCCGACCGACCCGAGCATTCCGACTTTGATGTTATCGACAAAGCCGATGATCGTGCTGGCCACCTCAGCACCACTCGGACCAAACGGCTCCAGCAGGATGCCGAAGAGGTAATGTTCCAGACGCTGGTGATAGCCGAAACCCTTGAGCACGGACAGGCTTACCGCCAGCAGCGGCACGATGGACAGCAGTGTCGTATAGACCAGGCTCATGGCCCGGAGATTAAGTTGCCCGCCCATGAGTTCACGCAGCAGCATATGTACCACCCGCAGCACGAACACGAGCACCCGGCGCACACCAGCCAGGCTGCGCAGGTCGTCATCCCAGACATACGCCCTGAGCACCGCAATCAGCCTGGCAAGATAATGCAGCATTCCCATCAATCTCCCTGTACCCGCGGCCCGCCTCCCTGCTATGCCGGCGCATTCCGCCATGCAATCGGCCATGGCATATCAGGACACGTCCTTGCGGCAAGGTCCGTGCTGCGCCGGGCACCGGCCGGCGGCGGATCGAGACAATTGGCGATCCAGCCTAAAGCAAGACCGCGCGTCGCCGATACCACCTGATGTGTTGCAACCCCCCCGCGAGCGCAAGAAATGAGCGATAATTCAGGCAATAAGCAGCGACTCCTGATAGTCGACGACTCCAAGGTCATCCGGGTCACCGCCCGCAAGATCCTGCAGAACCGCTTCCAAACCGTCGAAGCCGTCGATGGTAACAATGCCTGGGATATCCTGACCAGCCAGGAACCGTTTTCCCTGATCATATCCGATCTCACCATGCCGAACCTGGATGGTTTCGGTTTGCTGGAGAAGATCCGCAGCTCGAACGAACCGCACATCCGCAACATACCTGTCATCATCATCACGGGGGCCAATGATTCCGAGGCCACCATGCAGCGCGCCAGCGCTGCCGGCGCGACCGATTTCATCGGCAAGCCGTTCGACTCCGTCCACCTGCTCGCACGGACCGAGGCACACGCCGGGGCCTATGCGACGAACAACGCACTGACGGAGGAAAATATCCTGCTCGAGGATCAGGCACTGGCAGACCCCCTGACGGGACTCGCCAACGATACGGCGTTCATGGAACAAGGCTGTGCACTGCTGGCGTATGCGATCAGGCATGATTCCACCCTGGCACTGGCCAGTCTCGAGATCGACAATTTTGATGTCATCGTGAAAACGCACGACGCCGAAGCCGGCGAGCTCGTAATCAAGTCCGTCGCCTCGGCATTGGCGGCGAATATCCGCAAGGAAGATCTCGCAGCACGCACGGGTGCCGCACGTTTCGCCCTGCTGCTGCCGGGCATGAATGTCTCCGGCGTTGGCAAGCTTTCCGAACGCATCACCGCTGATATCGGCAAGCATGCCGTCATCAGTGCGGGCAAGCGCGTACGCTTCACCGTCAGCATTGGTATTGCCGCGCCCGAGATCCGCGCGGATACCGGATTCGATGAACTGCTCGCTGCTGCAGGCGAGAGCCTGAAGCAGGCCGTGGCCAAAGGCGGCAACCGCGTGGTCCCGCCGACATCGCCACAGCGCACCGCCGAGCATCCTGCAGGTGCAAGCGATACCGAGTGGACGCTGGAGCCCATGGAGCAGAAGGCCAGCTTCGAGGCGTCGGAACCGGAAGCCGACATTGCAACCCTTGAGGAATTGCAGGTCGAGGCCGTGGAGGCGCTCCCCGGAATCGAGGTCGATGCAGCAATGGATTCCGAGATAATCACGTTAACAGCGACACCCGAGATCGAGGAAGCCACAGACGCGGCGACCTTCGCCGGCACGACGGTTGCGGACGCTGCCATTGAGGAGGAAGAAGAAGAGACCATAGTCATCACTTCCCCCTACAGTCTCTACGACCTGGACGAGGTTGAACTCGCCGGCGGCGTGCACGGGCACGAAGCAGACGTGGAGACCGCCAGCGAGACAGCGGTAGCCAGCACACCGGCTCCGGCTCCGGCACCCGCCCCGGCCGAGACGGAGCGTCCAGCGGCTGCAAGCGAAACGGTCGAAGACGACGATCTGGATTTCCTGGAACCCCGCCCGGGTCTCATCAGGCGTCTGCTGGGCGCCCTGTTCGGCCGTCGCAGCGACTAGAACCTATCGCATAACCCCTGCGACCCGCGGGGATCCCCGCATCCACACCTCCTCATGCGGTGCCGCCGGCTGCACCTGCCAAGCCGGCGCCGCGACAACTCCCTGCGGGATGGCAATGGCCCGCAGTCACTGCATATAATGTCACCCCAAGCAGACTGTATGCAGCACGGCCGGGAAGTGTCCAGATGCCATCGTTCGATATCGTTTCAGAAGTCGACATGCATGAAGTCGCCAACGCCATTGACCAGTCCAACCGCGAGGTCGGCAACCGCTTCGATTTCAAGGGCAGCGATTCGCGCATCGAACGTAATGATACCGTGCTCACGGTATCCAGCGACAGCGAGTTCCAAGTCAGGCAGATCCTAGACATCCTGCACCAGAAACTGGCCAAACGCGGGGTCGATATCGCCGCGCTGGAACAGGACGAGATCATCAGCCGCGGCAACAAGGCCAGCGTGACAATCACCGTGCGCCAGGGCATCGATCAGGACACCGCCAGGGAACTGATCAAGCTGATCAAGGGCTCGAAACTGAAGGTCCAGGGCAGCATCCAGGGCGACAAGGTGCGTATTGCCGGCAAGAAGCGCGATGATCTGCAGGCGGCTATCGGGTTGTTGCGCGAGGCCGGGATCGAGTTGCCACTGCAGTTCATCAACTTCCGGGATTGAGCGCCGGGCCGGAACGAGCGACGGACGCTTATCCCCGCCTGTTCAGAGCGCCGCCATTTGGACTAAAATACCCAATTTCATCAGCACAACCCAGGCGAAAATCCGACCATGACACAAACAGGACAGCCCCGCATTGTCGGCAAGAGCAGTTTCACCAAAGAGGAACTGCTGGAATGCGGCCACGCCCGCTTATTCGGACCTGGCAACGCCCAGTTACCATTGCCGCCCATGCTGATGTTCGACAGGATCACCCAGATCAACAACAACGGCGGCGAGCACAGCAAGGGCCAGATCGTCGCCGAACTGGATGTGACTCCGGACCTCTGGTTCTTTGCCTGCCATTTCGAGAATGACCCGGTGATGCCAGGTTGCCTAGGGCTGGACGCCATGTGGCAGCTGGTCGGCTTCTACCTCGGCTGGGCCGGCAGCCCCGGACGCGGACGCGCGCTGGGCGCAGGCGAAGTCAAGTTCAGCGGCCAGGTCACTCCGAAAACCAGACTGATCACCTACCGCATCCACATGAAACGCGTGATCCAGCGCAAGTTGAACATGGGCATTGCTGATGGCGTGATGGAAGCGGACGGGCGCGCAATTTACAGTGCCAGCAACCTGCGCGTTGGCTTGTTCACCTCCACCGAGAACTTCTAGGGCCATACATTATGCGTCGCGTAGTCATCACCGGTATCGGCATCGTCTCCAGCCTTGGCAATAACAAGGCAGAGGTCACCAGTTCCCTGCGTGACGGTCGTTCCGGCATCGAGTACATCGAGGAATACAAGGAGCTTGGCTTTCGCAGCCAGATCGCAGGCACGCTCAAGATCGACCCGGATGCTCTGATCGACCGCAAGCTGCGCCGCTTCATGGGTAACAGTGCCGCCTACAACTACATCGCGATGCAGGAAGCCATCGAGGATGCCGGCCTGCCCGGGGACATGGTATCAAACGACCGCACCGGCCTCATTGCAGGCTCGGGCGGAGCGTCGACCGAGAACGTCGCGCTGGCCATCGATACGCTGCGCGAGAAGGGTATACGCCGGGTCGGGCCGTATATGGTTCCGCGCACCATGTCGAGCACGAACTCAGCCTGCCTGGCCACGCCATTCCAGATCCGTGGCGTCAACTACTCGATCAGCTCCGCCTGCTCCACCAGCGCGCACTGCATCGGCAACGGCTACGAACTGATCCAGTTCGGCAAGCAGGATATCGTCTTCGCGGGCGGCGGTGAGGAATTACACTGGACATTGACATTGATGTTCGATGCCATGGGCGCACTCTCGTCCAAATACAACGCAACACCCGCGACCGCTTCCAGACCCTACGATGCCACCCGCGACGGTTTCGTGATCGCCGGCGGCGGCGGCATGCTGGTGCTTGAGGAACTCGAACACGCGCGCGCGCGTGGCGCGCGGATCTACGCGGAACTGGTCGGATACGGCGCCACTTCCGATGGCTATGACATGGTGCAGCCATCCGGCGAAGGCGCGGTGCGCTGCATGCGCCAGGCCCTGGCCACGGTCAGCGAACCGATCGATTACATCAACGCGCACGGCACCAGCACGCCGGTCGGCGACATGCGCGAGTTGGAAGCCGTACGGACCGTATTCGGCGAGAACATACCCAGGATCAACTCAACCAAGTCGCTGTCGGGCCATTCCCTGGGTGCCGCCGGCGTGCACGAGGCGATCTACTCGCTGCTCATGATGCAGAAGGACTTTCTCTGCGCCTCGGCCAATATTACCGAACTGGATCCGCTGGGCGCCGATTTTCCAATCATCCGCGAACGCATTGACAATGCAAATACCAGGATCGTCATGTCGAACAGTTTTGGCTTTGGCGGTACCAACGCAACCCTGATATTCAGACGCTGGCAGGACGAGGCCTGAGCGACATCACCTGAACTGTTGTGGCGTGCGCGCTTCACGCCAGCGCTGGAAGGTCGCGTAGTCCCGATAGCCACCTTCGAGGATGAAATCCAGCACGTTCTGCAGCCGATAGAACTGCACCACGGAATCGACGCGGATGATCTCGCTGCCGTCGGCATCGAAAAAGATCAATGTCGGCGTATAGAACAGCCGCATCGCCTCGGCCCATTTGCGTGCCGTCGTCCGCTCACCGCCAGGTGTAACCACCGGCGTATCGTCCCAATACGATAACTGGACCACCTCCAGCTGCTGCATGCGCTGCTTGATGGCCGGTTCCTGCAACGGCCCGGTATGCAGCACGTCGCAGGCATGGCAGTTGCCCTGCTCGAAGATGACGAGCAGCGGACGCTCACCGTGCCTGCGGCTACGATCGAGCATGTAAGGCCCTGGCAGAAAATAGGATTCCTCGCTCAGCTCCCCGGGCTCGAACACCAGCGGCACATCCGCGCGCGCGAGGTAGTCACGAAAGGCCTCGTGCCGATAATGTCCGTCCGCGACATATTCCAGCGCCGCCCGAAACCGGTACGGCGGGTAATAGCCGCGCAGGCGCAGGGCTTCCTCGCCGTCGACGTCATAGAAGACGAGCGATGGAGTGAAGTTGGTCTGCTCGCGCGCCGCGAAGCGATGTTCGTCGAGCGATTCACCCTCCAGATCGGTGACGGTATTCTGTCCGTGGATGTCGATGCCTATGATGTCGAAATGCGCCTGCAGGTAGCTGCGTATATCCTCCTTGGCGAGGTCTTTTTCCAGGAATTGCCGGCAGTAGGCACAATATTTCTGTCCGAAATAAACGATCAGACCTGCCTTCCCGGCCCCATGCGCCTCCTGCAGATCTTCGCGCAGATCCAGGAAACTGAGCTTGAACCATTCCGGGTAGCTCAGCGGTTCCTCCAGCGGCTGATCGTCGAACAGCAGGTGATCATCATCTTCCACGGCAGCTGCCGGCGGAACCAGCACCAGCCAGAGCAGTACCAGACCGGCCCGGAGGACGTCGCGCCACGGTGCGGCCGGCCGCCCAAGCCGGTCATGATGCATCTTTTCCGACCGCGTCCTCATCCGCTACCCGCCCGGACGATAGCTCGCGAGGCTGGTTTCGGTCTCCCACAGCGCCACCTCGACCACGGGAAACCCCCGCGCAGCGACGTAATCGTAGATCATGCGGGCGATAACCTCCGCGGTGGGATTTTCCTCCGTGACGTGCAAACGCTCGCCGGCGCTGCGCAGCAACGGGACAAGCGGGTCGTCGCGACACAGCAGCAGGGTGTGATCGATCTCCGTATCCAGCCAGCCGCCCACCGCACGCTTGAGCTCGCTGAAGTCCTCCACCATGCCACGCGCATCCAGCTGCGTGCTCTCCAGGGTGATGACCGCGCGCGCGTTGTGTCCGTGCAGATGCCTGCACTTGCCGGCATAGTTGAGCAGGCGGTGGCCATAGCAGAATGATACTGACTTCGTAACACGATACATACTCGCTTCCGGATTCAGGCAGTTAGCTGACTAAAATAAGAGAATACCTGCGCTAGCGCGGATAACCGGGCCATCTGCATGACGGATTCCCACCCCTGCCGCCATTTTATGAACCCTACCCCACCAAGGCTATACATATCTTGAACATTGTTATTAGAATGCGGGGCATGTCGATGATTCCAAACAGCTTGGCAGGCAGCTGATGCAGGGCATGCCAACCTGGACCATCCTCGGCGGCGGCTACCAGTCCTACCTCAAGGGGGATTACCAGGCCGCCTACGAGGAATGGCTGCCGCTGGCAGAACTCGGCGATGTCGAGGCCCAGTTCAATATCGGCGTCATGTACGACGAAGGCGCGGGCCGCCCCCAGGACCTCGCCATGGCCGCCGGCTGGTATCGCAAGGCTGCGCAGCAGGGCTTTGCGGACGCACAAACCAATCTCGGCATGATGTATTACCACGGCCACGGCGTCGCCCGTGATCATGTCGAGGCAGCCAGGTGGTTCCGCCGCGCCGCCGATCAGGGAGACGCGGAAGCCGCCCGGTATCTCCGGATCCTGGAAGGCAACCCCGCCTAGGCAGTACCGAAACGTGCCTGAAACCCACGCCCCTGCTACTCTTCTATCATACAAACATCATGTTATTTAATTAATCGCACATTATTTCGAGACAGGATGGCCGCCCAGGTGAGTGACGCAGCAGACATCGAGATACCACCGATCGTGCTTGACCAGGCCTATCCGCTACCCGGCAGCGTGGGCCCGCCTGCATACGCACCCGGAGAACGCGAGGCCCTGACCGACGAGATCGGTGAGCTCCTGCGTGTGAAAGACGCGGTGCTGGTCGCGCACTACTACACGGACGAAGACCTGCAGATGATTGCCGACCGGACCGGCGGCACGGTGTCTGACTCGCTGGAGATGGCGCGCTTCGGCAACCGTCATCCGGCCTCCACCCTCGTGGTCGCCGGGGTGCGCTTCATGGGCGAGACGGCCAAGATCCTCAACCCTGAAAAACGGGTGCTGATGCCGACACTGAAAGCGGAATGCTCACTCGACCTCGGCTGCCCGGCGGACAAATTCATCCCTTTCTGCGACGCCCATCCCGATCGCACCGTGGTGGTCTACGCGAACACCAGTGCCGAGGTGAAGGCCCGTGCCGACTGGGTGGTAACCTCCAGTATCGCGGTGGACGTCGCGCGGCATTTGAAGGAACAGGGCCGGAAGATTCTCTGGGCGCCCGATCGCTATCTCGGCGACTACGTGCGCCGTGTCACCGGCGCCGACATGTTGCTGTGGCAGGCCAGCTGCATCGTGCACGAGCGTTTCAAGGCGGAGGCGCTGGAAAACCTGGCGCGCCAGTACCCGGATGCCGCCGTCCTGGTACACCCCGAATCCCCCGAGGCGGTCATCGCACTGGCCGACGTGGTCGGCTCGACCACCCAGCTGATCAATGCCACGCGGCGGCTGCCCAACAAGCGCTTCATCGTCGCCACCGATAACGGCATCTTCTACAAGATGAAGCAGGCAGCCCCGGACAGGATCTTCATGGAGGCGCCCTCGGCCGGCGCAGGCGCGACCTGCGAGAGCTGTGCCCATTGCCCGTGGATGGCGATGAACAACCTGCGCAACCTGGCCGAGGTCCTGAGAACCGGCAGTAACGAGATCCAGGTCGATCCCGAGGTCGGCCGCAAGGCGCTCCGGGCAACGCAACGCATGGTCGACTTCGCTGCCGGCAAGGGCTGATCCGGGCCGCACATGCGCATGCGGCTCACCGTCCTCCTGGTGCTCGCACTCGGCCTCATGGGCGGATGCGACGCGGCTATCGACCAGCCAGCGCCGGCGCCTGCCACCCTCGGACCGGAACACCTAGCCGTCATCGTCAACGACCGCGACCCGCTGAGCCGTGAGATCGTAGACTATTATGTCGCCCGACGCCGGATCCCCGCAGCCAATGTCATCCATGTGCAGTTCCCGCCCGGAGGCAGCGTCATGCGAGTGCAGGATTTTCTGCCACTGCGGGCGGAGGTGCTGCGCCAGACCCCGGCGACGGTCCAGGCCTATGCCCTGGCGTGGACCACGCCCTACCGGGTCGGCTGCATGTCGATCACGACCGCCATGGCGGCAGGTTTCCGCAAGGAATTCTGCGCAATCGGCTGCAAACCCACCGCAGCCAGCCCCTATTTTGATTCAGACAGCCATCGGCCCTTCGATGATTTCGGCTGGCGTCCGAGCATCCTGCTGGCCGGCACCACCCTCGCCGCGGTGAAGTCGCTGATCGACCGTGGCGTGGCCGCCGACGGTACGCATCCTGCGGGCGACGGTTTTCTCATGGTCACCTCGGACCGTGCCAGGAATGCCCGCGCCCGTTTCTATCAGGGCATCCTGCTGCTGCAGTCCGATCGCTTCCGGCTGCACCTCCTGCAGCAGAACAGCCTTAAGGATAGAAAGGACGTGCTGTTCTATTTCACCGGTTTGGCGACCGTACCCGACATCGACACGAATACCTTCCTGCCGGGCGCGATCGCCGATCACCTGACATCGGCAGGCGGCCAGCTCACCGACAGCAGACAGATGAGCAGCCTGCGCTGGCTGGAAGCGGGGGCTACCGGCAGCTACGGCAGTGTCACAGAGCCCTGCAACTACGTGCAGAAGTTCCCGCGACCGAATATCGTCATCAATCGCTATCTCAATGGCGAGACGCTGCTGGAAGCATACTGGAAAAGCGTGCAATGGCCGGGCCAGGGCGTCTTCATCGGCGAACCACTGGCCAGCCCGTTCCATTGAACGGGTTGTACCTTTGGACAATTTACACGATCCGCTCCGGAATTTAGCCTGTAGCTGCAGTATCGAACAATACCAAAAACCAGGAGCACAGCAGTGACGCATCACGTCGCACGGATGCATGACGTCAGCCCGGGATTTGCCGCGATCAGCAAGCCCGGCACATTGTCTTTGCTCGCACATATTGTTCGGGGCACCGTCGCTGACGGCATGCAGGTGCCCGTCCTGCTCTGCATCGCAGCCGGCGTCGGCATGTACCACTACGGCTTCGCCCATCACCAGAGCCTGGCCATGCTGCTGGCCACCGGCATCCTTGTTACCGGGCTGATCCGGGGCTGCGCCGCATGGCAGCAGGAACTGGACGAATACCAGCGCCAGCTGGCGATCGCCAGACTTGTACAGCTCGATTACGAAAGCCAGAATGCGATACCGGGTTTCTACCCGCCGCGACATTACTAGGATCCATCTCACTAACCCGCGCGATACTGCATACCGGGCAGCCAGCACCCTGCAGCGCGGTGGGCCTCATGCCGCTGCTTGAACCGCGAACAGCGCCGATGGCAGGGACAGTTGCAGCCGCGCAGCGCTCAGCGGTCTAGTCCAGGCCAAACCGGCGTTGCCGGACGGGGAATCCCGGCGGTATTGCCGCGCCCGCGCTGCCGGAACAAACCCGGAGCGCCAGCCGCGCCTCACGCCAACACTTGCCTCCTGCGTGATAACATCTGTATGGTTGTCGCGACCAGCCGGGCAGCGACTATACCTGCCGGCCCAACCGTAACCGCCTGGAGCGATGGACAATACCGAGCGCAAACCGTACCTGCTGCTGCTCAGCATCCATGGTCTGATACGCGCACACGATCTCGAGCTGGGGCGGGATGCCGACACCGGCGGCCAGACCAAGTATGTGGTGGATCTCACGCGCGCTCTCGGCGCCAGGGCGGATGTCGGCCGGGTCGACCTGGTCACGCGCCGCATTGTCGACCCATCGATCAGCGCCGACTACGGCCGCCCCGAAGAACGGCTGTCCGACAAGGCAAGCATCATCCGCATCGATGCCGGCCCCGACGAGTACATCCCCAAGGAACAGCTGTGGGATCATCTCGACAGCTTCGTTGACAACCTGGTCAACTGGCTGAACAGTCAGCACCGCACACCCGACCTGGTGCACAGTCACTACGCCGACGCCGGCTACGTCGGCACCCGGCTCGCCAACCTGCTGGGCGTCCCGCTCGTGCATACCGGGCACTCGCTCGGCCGCGACAAGCGCAAGCGGCTGCTCGCCCGCGGGCTGTCTGGCGAAAGCATCGAACGCACCTACAACATCCGGCGGCGCATCGATGCCGAAGAGGAAGTGCTCGCCAATGCGGATCTGGTTGTCACCAGCACCCACAACGAGATCGAGGAGCAGTACGGACTCTATAATTACTACGACCCGGCGCGCATGCGCGTCATCCCGCCGGGTACCGACCTGGTACAGTTCCGCCCACCGGCCGCGAGCGAATCTTTCGCCTTCGCGGCACGCCTGGAACCTTTCCTCAGCCGGCCAGACAAGCCCCTCGTGCTGGCGCTGTCACGCCCCGATGAGCGCAAGAACATCCTGAGTCTGATCGAGGCATACGGTGAATCGCATTCGCTGCAGGAGGCTGCCAATCTCCTGATCGTTGCCGGTAGCCGCGATGATATCCGCGATATGGATACCGGTGCGCGTTCCGTCCTGACCAACATCCTGCTGCTGATCGACAGCTACGATCTCTATGGCAGGGTCGCCGTGCCCAAAAGCCATCGCGCCAACGAGGTTCCGGAGATCTATCGGCTCGTGGCGGCATCCGGGGGGGTATTCATCAATCCGGCACTGACTGAACCATTCGGCCTGACGCTGCTGGAGGCTGCCGCTACCGGTCTGCCGATTGTGGCGACAGAGAACGGCGGACCGGTGGATATCATCGCTAACTGCAGGAACGGCATCCTCGTGGATCCACTCGACCGGGATGCGATCAGCAAGGCGCTGCTCAAGCTGCTCAGGGACCGCGAGGCCTGGCAGGTCGCCGCACGCAATGGCATCGAAGGTGTACGCCGGCACTACTCCTGGGAGGCACACGCCGACAAATACATGGAGCAGATCGGTCGCCTGCACGGCAAGAGCCGTCCGGTTGACTGGGAGCGACCGCGCCCGCGCGCAATGCATTTCCGCGACCGCGCGCTGTTCACGGACCTGGACCAGAACCTGGTCGGCAACCCGGCCGCCCTGCAGAGTTTTTCCGAGGTCATGCGCCGTAACCGCAAGTGCGTAACTTTCGGTATCGCCACCGGCCGCCGTATCGACTCCGCGCTGGCGATAATCAAGAAATACCGCATTCCGACACCCGACGTGTTGATCAGCAGTCTAGGCACACGTATCCACTACGGGCAATCCCTGACCGAGGACAACTACTGGGCCGACCACATCGATCACCACTGGAACCCGCTGCGGGTTCGGCGCGTGATCGGCGAACTGCCCGGCATCAAGCCACAGTCCAAGCATGACCAGAGCCGCTTCAAGCTGTCCTACTATTACGACGCCCAGGCCGCACCGTCCTACGATGAGATCGTCACACTGATCCGCCAGAACGATCTGACCGCCAATGTATACATATCTTTTGGCCAGTTCCTCGACATCATTCCCTCACGCGCCTCCAAGGGCCAGGCGCTGCGCTATGTCGCCCAGCGCCTCGATATCCCGCTGGAACATATCCTTGTTGCCGGCGGTTCGGGCGCGGACGAGGACATGATGCGCGGCAACACACTTGCCGTGGTGGTCGGCAACCGGCATCACGAGGAACTTTCCCAGCTGACTGACCAGGACAGCATCTATTTCGCCCAACAACCGCATGCCATGGGCATACTCGAGGCAATCGATCATTATGACTTCTTCAACAGCTGCGAGATTCCCGCTGACTGATGCCTGATCGACTGCTGGTATGCACCGACCTCGACCGCACCCTGCTGCCAAACGGTCCGGAGTCGGAATCCCCCTTGGCGCGTGAACACTTTGCCAGACTGGTGGCAGACCCGCGGGTCACGCTCGCCTATGTCAGCGGACGGCACCGGGCACTGGTGGAACAGGCCATCTTCAATTACTGCCTACCGGTCCCGGATTTCGTGGTCGGCGACGTCGGCACGACCATCTACCAGGTGGGGGAAGCGCAGGCCTGGCAGCGCCTGACCACGTGGGAAGACGAATTCGCGAGCGACTGGGCCGGCAGGACGCATGCCGACCTCAAGACCCTGCTGCATGACCTGTCCGCACTGCAGCTGCAGGAAATGAGCAAGCAGAACGTATACAAGCTGAGTTATTACGTGCCGCTGGAGAGCGACCGTGACGCCTTGTCAGCCGTCATCCGGCACCGCTTCCACGAGGCCGGCATTCACGCATCCCAGATCTGGAGTACGGACGAACCGATGGGTATCGGCCTGCTGGATATCCTGCCGGAGCACGCGAGCAAGCTGCATGCCGTCGAGGCGTTGATGCGGCTGAACGGCTTCGACTGCGGCAATACCGTCTTCTGCGGCGACAGCGGCAACGATATCGAGGTACTTGCCAGCCCCATACCCGCCGTGCTGGTCGCCAACGGGAACCCCGACGTCAAGGAGCTCGCCAGGCGCCTGGCCGACGAGATGGGATGCGGCGATCAACTCTATATTGCCCGGGGCGGCTTCCTGGGCATGAACGGGAACTACAGTGCCGGTATACTTGAAGGGATTGTCCATTACCATCCGGCCGTCACCGGCTGGCTCCAGGAGTCGTAACCGCGGAACGCACGCATGAAACATAGCGGGATCTACATCTTCGGCGAGGTGTTGTTCGACCACTTTCCCGATGGCACGCGGGTGCTGGGCGGCGCGCCCTTCAACGTTGCCTGGCACCTGCAGGCATTCGGACTCGAACCCTGCTTCATCAGCCGGATCGGCGCTGACGCCGAGGGCGCTGAGGTGATCGGTGCCATGCGCGACTGGGGCATGGACACGCGGGCGGTACAAATCGACGAGCAACGGCCCACAGGCCGGGTTAGTGTGCAGATCGTGGACGATGAGCCGGCCTACGACATCGTTGCCGACTGCGCCTACGATGCCATCGAACCGCAACCGGACCTGATCCCCGACGACGCCTTCGTGTATCACGGCTCACTTGCCATCCGGATGCCGCGATCACGGCAGACCCTGGATACGTTCGTGCATGCCGCCAGTACCGGCACCTGCTTTCTCGACGTCAACCTGCGCCCACCGTGGTGGCATCGGGCAGATGTCCTGGCCCGGGTTAAATCAGCGCACTGGGTCAAACTCAATACCGACGAGCTGGGCCTGCTCGCACCGGACACCGCCCGGGACGAGGCTCAGGCCGAAGCATTTCTTGCCGAGAACGATCTGGAGGGACTGATCCTGACGCAGGGCGCGGAAGGCGCCCGCGCCCTGACCCGTGACGGCGCGCAGTTCACGGTCAGGCCCGGCGCCGCGGTCAGCGTCGTGGACACCGTCGGCGCCGGCGACGCCTTCACCGCGGTCACGATCCTCGGCATCGTTTCCGGCTGGCCGCTGGCGCCGACACTGGAACGTGCCCAGGTCTTTGCCTCGCAAATCGTCGGCCGGCGCGGCGCGACTGTCGCCGAACGCGGCTTTTATCAACCACTGTGCCAGGCCTGGGGCCTGAGCTGAGACAACCGGCGGCCGCTGCATGTACGAACAGGTTTCCCACTCACTGCTGAACCGGATTCTCGACAACCTCCCCGCGGATATCCGCGCCCAGGATCTGCGCCATTTCTACATCAGGCTGGGCGCGAATTTCTACGCCATCCATTCCCTGTTTCATCACCTCTACGGCGGGCGCGAGGATTTCGAGGCGCAGATGACGCGGCTGGTGGAGGTACTGGCGCGTCATGATCTGGCGCGGGACCCCGAACTGCGTGAGCTGGACCGCCAGCGCGAGGAAAACCACAACTGGTTCCTGAGCCAGGAATTGGTCGGCATGGCGCTGTACTGCGACGGTTTCGCCGGCAACCTGCAAGGCCTGGAATCAAGGCTGTCGTATCTGCAGGAACTCGGCGTCAACATGCTGCACATCATGCCGATCCTGAAATGCCCCGAAGAGCGCCGGTGACGGCAGCTGTGCAATCAGCAACTTCCGCGCCCTGGACAGGCGCGCCGGCGCACTCGAGGACCTGCGCTCATCGCCGCCTCTTGCGCAAGCGCGGATGCTGCGACCTTGGACAGTGGTCGTCACACCTCGGACGAACACGAATGGGCGGCGTGCCGCGTGCCGGAGAACAACACCAGGACTACTAATACTGCTTCGACAACCGCGACATCCCCGACATGTTCCGAAGGAGACCAGCGCCCGAGAGTATTCCCGGAAACGGCCCCAGGCAGCTTCACCTGGGACGAGGCGATGAGCAAGTGGGTCTGACATTGGTAACAATGCCAGTGGGACCTGAACTACGCCCAATCCCGCGGTATTCATCGAAATGGTGGATATCATCCTGTTCTGGGCAGGCCGGGCGCGCGCATCGTGCGGCCTCGACACGCTGTCGCCTTCCTCATGGAAGAAAATCGGCACGACCTGCCAGAACAGGCGCGAGGCGCACCTGATCCTGCAACTGCTCAAGGACTGCTGCCGGTGACCGCACGCGGCGCTCTTCATCGCCGAGGCCATCGTCGCACCGGTAGAGATAGCGAAATACTTTGGTGAGGACGCCGTCATCGCCAAGGAGTGGAGATCGCCTACAACGCCTTGCTGCTGGCACTGCTCTGGGATACGGTGGCCTTCGCGCGAACCTGTTGAGGATATCGGCGTGCGCAACCACCGAACAGCTCGATCGCGCGCCACCTGGCTGAACTACATCGCTGCCATGACGACATCGGCCTGGTTTCGACGACAACGACGTCGCCGGCTATGATCCGCTGGCGCACCGCCTCCTGGTGGATTACTTCACGGGCGATACGACGCTCACCGGCCCGCGGCCAGCCGTTCGCGAGCAACCCGAAGCGACGCACGCATATCCGGCTGCGCTCGCCTCGCTGGTCGGGCTCGGCACGGCGCTGGAGCCTGGCGATCGAGATCGATATGGCTGCTCAGCTGTGTCTGCTGCTGCACGGCATGATCATGTCATACGGCGGCATCACCCCCTGCTCTACTACGGCGACGAGATCGGCACTCAACGACTGCACCGTTCAACTTTGCAGCGTGGAGGCGGCACGACGCCGAGGGGCTTGCAGAAAATGATCGCCGTGCACCCAAATCGATCCCGGCATTCGCCGACTTCAGCAGCAACCGCGAACTGCTCGATACCGGCAATGCCGCATTTCGTCATGCGCAATGATCCGTTCCACAGCGGCGAGAACGTCCTGGTAGTGACGAACTTCGACCGCGCCCCACAGCCGCTCGACCTGATCGATCTGCGCAATCGCGGGCGTTTTGCCTATGGACAGGTGCAGGATCTTTGCTCCGGCGAATCGCCTTCGCTCTACAAGGATACGCTGGTCATCCCGCCCTACCGCTTCTACTGGCTCAGCGACCGCCCGTCATTCTAGCGCCGCGCTCAATACCCCGTGGCCAGCCGCGGCATGGTCGGCAGTGGCCTGCCCGCGATTGTTGCCGGACCCGTCGACAATACCGGACAAAACCACTGGATTATTAATGTATTAACGGGTTTTGCGAGCTTTCGGCACCCGCGTGTCGTCATTACCCGACGTCTTCTGCCCGCATTCCGGCTAACCCGATGTATTGGCACGGCTGCCAACTGATCCTGATTGGCGACAGCATTGCTGTCTCGGCACGGACCCAACTGGCTCCAAGCAACGGCAATCCAACAGCATTCAACGGTTTTATCATTTTTAATCATGCAATTGCACCGGCGTCACGGCCGCGGCATACGTTTTTCCCCCGTGGACATCACTAGCAACATGTCAGCCCGATGACGTCCGCGGATGTTCGATCGCGCTGTTGCCGCCGGTACGCGATCCGGCGCCGAAGAATAGCTATATCATCATGTTCTAATTATCTTTTCCATGGCAGCACGGTCCGAACAGGCGCGGCCTGGCGACGGAAATCCGACGCTGTTTCCTTCCCAGCACCCTGAAATGCGCTGGCACGCTCCTTGCCTTTCGAATTTGCGCACAGCATCACAAGACCGGCATCAGGAGCCGCTGGCGCGGCGCCGATAGCATTAATAACTGTTACATCAATGGAATATGTATATGCAAGGCTACAAGCATACAGTCACAATTGGACGCACCCTGGCAATTGTCAGTTTACTGGCGCTGCTTAGCGCCTGCGGTGGCGGCGGCAGCGTCACCGATGGCGCGACTTCTGGCATCAGCAGCACGACGACCAATTCCGGAAGTACCGGCTCCACGGGCGGCAGCACGACGACGGCATCCGGCTCCGCCACCGGCAACTTTACCCTGTCCTGGACCGCCCCGGTTGCCCGCACCGACGGTACCCCGCTGGCCCTGTCCGAGATCGCCGGCTATCGCGTCCATTACGGGACGAGCCGCGGTAATTACCAGAATCACATCAATATCACCGATGGAAGCCTGCAATCCGCGACCCTGAGCGGCGTCCCTGTCGGCACCTATTACGTCACCATGAGCACGTACGATGCCAACGGACTGGAAAGCAACTACTCCTCGCCCGTGATCAAGCAGGTTCTGTAAAGCCCGCTCCCCCTCCCTCCGTACGCCCGGCCCGTGTACTATCGGTGCCGGGCGCGCATGCGTCCCGCAGCACCCCCGATTCAGCCCCTGGACAACAGGCCGATACCGTCATGGAGCGGTCATCATTGACCTGAGTCAACACGGTAGCGGGTCATCAGGGATAAAAGGGGAGATTCAGCAAATGAAAAAGACGGATCAGGCCATGAGCGATACACATGCCAGCGCACTCGCGGAACTCGCGGCAGGCAGGGAGACACCTGCGCTCGCGTCAAAAAAGGAGATCAAGAGTCTCGGCAAGCAGCAGATCTTCTCCGACGCCAATTATCCCTACACGACCAAGATGGGCCGGGACGAATATGAAGCGGCCAAGCAGGAACTGCAGATCGAGCTGCTCAAGATGCAGGGCTGGGTCAAGGAAACCGGCCAGCGCATCGTCATTCTCTGCGAAGGCCGTGACGCGGCCGGCAAGGGCGGCACCATCAAGCGTTTCATGGAACACCTGAATCCACGCGGTGCACGCGTGGTCGCCCTGGAAAAACCGACCGAGGAGGAAAAGGGCGAGTGGTACTTCCAGCGCTACGTCAAGCATCTCCCCACCGCAGGCGAGATCGTTCTGTTCGACCGCTCCTGGTACAATCGCGCCGGCGTCGAGCGTGTGATGGGCTTCTGTTCTTCCGGCGAATACCTCGAATTCATGCGCCAGGCGCCGGAACTGGAACGCATGCTGGTGCGCTCGGGAATCAAGCTGTTCAAGCTGTGGTTTTCGGTGAGCCGCAACGAGCAGTTCCGACGCTTCCAGGCACGCCGTCACGACCCGCTGAAACAGTGGAAACTCAGTCCGATCGACATGGCCTCGCTGGACAAGTGGCAGAACTACACCGAGGCCAAGGAAGCGATGTTCTTCTACACGGACACCGCCGACGCGCCCTGGACCGTAGTCAAGTCGGATTGCAAGAAGCGCGCCCGTATCAACGCCATGCGGCACGTGCTCAATAACCTGGAGTACCCGAACAAGAACGCCCAGGTCGCCATCGCACCGGATCGGCTGATTGTCGGCTCGGCGAAACACATCTACGAATCGGGTGAGCATTATCTGGAAAGCAGCCCGCTGGAACAGAGCGAAAAGGACAAAAAGGATTAGTCATGTACCAAACCGACCATGCCCAGGCCATGACCGACCGTTTCCGCGAACTGGTTGAACAGTCCGGCGACAGCCTGCCCGACAATCATTACGACGAACTGAAACTGATTATCGAGGCCGGTCTTGATACCGCACTGGCGGAGACGATGGATGCCATCGTCGGCAAGCTGAATGCCCTGGCCCATGATATCCAGCACAACGCTGATTTCTTCGACTGACGCCCCTGCCCGCCTCCACCTGATCTGGCGGCAACCGCAAGCCGGACCGGCACGGTGAGCCGGAGCTGTGCCACTCGCACCTGGACGCAGGCGCAGGGCCCGTCGCCGTACGCCGCGCGCGCCAGCGGCCGGCAGCCTGCCCACGGCGGAACCTGCGTGGTTGATGAATGTCAATACCCGGGATATTGCAATCAGGCATAGTTTCGAGTCACTATGGGAAAGTAATAATAATATAGAGTTAGATGGCCGCATCCCCACCCCATCCCGCACACGCGGACAAATCGGGCGTAGCGCCGGGTTAACCTCCAGCACCCCCGATACCGACGGTCGGCAGCGGTAAGTCCATACCACACAGGAGCGTGCACAGTGTTATTTTCCGGCAGTCCGAATAAGTATCGCCACATGGATTCCTCAGCGCTCGACTGTGTCCGCAAGCACCTCTCCAGCCGCGTCATCGGACAGCACAGCCTCATCGACAGCATGCTTATCTGCCTGATCAGCGAAGGCCATCTGCTGGTCGAGGGCATGCCGGGCCTGGCCAAGACGACTGCGGTCAAGGCGCTGGCCGAGGCGATCGAGGGGGATTATCACCGCATCCAGTTCACGCCGGATCTGCTGCCATCCGACCTGATCGGTACCGACATCTACCGTCACGAAAAGGGCGAATTCGTCTTCCGCGCCGGGCCGCTGTTTCACAACATCCTGCTCGCGGACGAGGTCAACCGCGCGCCGGCCAAGGTTCAGTCTGCCCTGCTGGAGGCCATGGGTGAGCACCAGGTCACGGTCGGTATGAAAACCTACCGGCTGCCGGACCTGTTCATGGTGCTGGCGACCCAGAACCCGATCGAGCAGGAAGGCACCTACAACCTGCCGGAAGCCCAGCTGGACCGTTTCCTGATGCATGTCTGGGTGGATTATCCGAACCGGGAAGAGGAACTGGCCATCCTCGAGCTGGACATGAACCAGCAATTGACCGCGCCGAAAGCACCCGAGACAGTCCTCAGTCAGGCCGAACTCTTCAAGGTGCGCGAGGATGCGGCCAGGCTCTATCTCGATCCCAAGCTGAACAACTATATCGTCGACCTCGTGCAAGCCAGCCGCCATCCCGAGGCTTACGACGACAGCCTCAGGCGCTGGTGCCGGTTTGGCGCCTCGCCACGCGCAACCATCGCCCTGGCCCGCTGCGCCAGGGCCCGCGCCTGGCTGGACGGCGACGATTACGTCGCCCCCCAGCACATTCAGGCCGTGGCGCCGGACGTCCTGCGGCACCGCATCCTGCTGACCTTCGAGGGCGAAGCCGAAGGCGTGACCAGCGACCAGTTCATCAAGCGTCTGCTGGAGGTCGTGGCAATACCGTGACCGTCAGCAGGAGCTTCGGGACAGGGCGCCCGTATCACACACAAGTAGCAGTGCGATGAGCCTTCACCCGCAACTGGACGACCTGCTGGAACTCCGCCATCAGGCCCGCGCGCTGGGCGTTGCTGCCAACCACCTGGTCAATTCGACCTTCACCGGCCTGTATGCTTCGGTCTTCCGCGGCACCGGGCTCGACTTCGATGAAGTGCGCGAATACCGCGAGGGCGACGATATCCGCAACATGGACTGGCTGGTCACGGCCCGTACCAACACGCCGCACCTGAAGGTTTTCCGCGAGGAACGTCAGCGCAGCGTCATCCTCTGCATCGACTCCGGTCCGCACATGAGTTTCGGTACGCGCGGCACATTCAAATCCATCCAGGCGGCACGGACCGCAGCATTGATCGGCTGGGCGGCGAGCAAGCAGCATGACCGGGTCGGCGGCGTGCTCTTCGGCAATCCGGCAACCGGCCTGCGGTATTTCCGCGCCACCCCCGGCCGGCGCGGCCTGTGGCGCCTGCTGCGCGCACTGACCGAGCCCATCGAACGCGGCGACACGGACGAATCCCAGCTCATCGCCGCCCTGCAGCACCTCGACAGTGGCGCTGCCACCGGCTCGCTGATCTTCGTCATCGCGCCGATCAACCAGGTCACTGTCGGACTGGAACGCATCCTGGGCAGCCTCAAACAGCGTAACGACGTGGTGTTGCTGCCGGTGGACGACCCCGCCGACCGGGAACTTCCGGCGATGGGTACGATCATCTTTTCCAATGCCGCGGGCGAACTGCTGGAAGTCGACACGGACAACGCCGCCGGCCGCGCCGCCTTCAGCGAAGACTGGGAACAGCGACGCGAGGAATTGCAGCAACTGGCCTACCGGCTCGGACTGGGCCTGATACCGATCAGTACAATGGACGATGTACACCGCACACTCATTACCGGTCTGCAACAGTATGCGGGCAGGCGCTAGCCTATGTTGAACTCCGGCACTGCAGTACTGCGCGACATTCACGACCTCGATGCCATCCCATGGTGGCCACTGGCGCCCGGCTGGTGGCTTCTGATCGGCCTGCTGGCGTTATTACTGGCAACAGCCGGCCTGCGCTACTGGCTGCGTTACAGTGGTTTTATGCCGGGCTGGCGCGGGGATGCACGCCGGCAACTGCGGGCGCTGCAGAAGTCCCTGCGCCGGGAAGAACCACGTGATGTCGCTGGCCGCCTGTCCACTCTGCTGCGTCGTATCGCCATGGCGCGTGTCGGCAGACGCCAGGCCGCCGGTCTGTCCGGCGACCGCTGGCTCAGCTGGCTCGAGGAACACGACAGCACCGGCTTCAACTGGACCCGGCGCGGGCGCATTCTGCTGCACGCCCCGTACATGCCCCCGGCACGCGCAGTGGAACGCAAGGAAGTGGCTCGACTGGTCAGTGCAGCCAGGCGCTGGGTCGATGCAGTTACGCCCGCAGACCGCAAACCGGGAATCCCGTGGCGCGAGCGGCTTGCCAGTTATGGGCTCGGACGCCGGAGCAGACATCATGTTTAGTTTCCACTGGCCCTGGGCCGCGCTGCTGCTGCCGCTGCCGCTGCTGGTGCGCTGGTTCTGGCCGCGGCCGCATGGCGCAACCGACGCCTACACCCACGCCGACAGTTCCACGCTGCTGCACCCTGCGCTGGGCCGGCTGGCTTCCACCTTCGTCGCCGCACGCTCGCTCACCCATGCCGGCAGCCGTCTCATGATCATCCTCCTGGCGCTGGCGTGGATCGCGCTGGTCACGGCCGTCATGCAGCCGCAATGGCTGGAGCCCTACACCGAAATCCGCACCGAAGGCTATGACCTGATGCTGGCGGTCGACACCTCGCGTTCGATGGAGGCCCTGGACTTCACGGTTGACAACCGTCAGGTCACGCGCATGGCAGTTATCAAGGGCGTGCTCGAACGCTTCATCAAGGCACGCGACGGCGATCGTATCGGGATTGTCGTGTTCGGCAGCCAGGCTTTCGTACTGTCGCCGATGACCCAGGACCTGCAGGCACTGCAGACGCTGCTGGACAGCGTCGTGGCACGCATGGCCGGCGACGGTACAGCCATCGGCGACGCGATCGCGCTCGGCGTCAAGAAGCTGCGCGAACGCCCGGAAGGATCGCGCGTGCTGATACTGGTCACGGATGGCGAGAATACCGAAGGCAGCATGCCTCCTGACATCGCTGCCAAGCTTGCCGCGCACGAAGGCATCCGCATCTACACCATCGGGGTCGGCAGCAAGGGCCTGGTACCGTTCATAGAGAACGGACAGATGACACAGGTCAAGATGGAAATCGACGAGGATCTGCTGACAGAAGTGGCCGGCACAACAGGCGGCGCCTATTTCCGCGCCACGGACAGCGGCGCGCTGGAAAGATCTACGAGCAGATCGACGCACTGGAAAAACCAAGGCGGAAGCCCGCACCGTCATGCTGCCGCAACCGCTGTACCGCTGGCCGCTGGGTCTGGCGCTGCTGCTGCTGTTCCTACTGGGACTGTTCCCAAACGGCATCCCGCGAGCCTGGTTCACGAGGCGCGTCCATGGCTGAACTCTTGTCCGCCTTCCACTTCAGCGAACCGTCCTGGCTCTGGGCGCTACTGCTGTGCGTTCCGGTCGCAGCCTGGGTATTCCTTACCCGCCACCTTAGCCGTCCCAATGAACGGATAAGGTTGTATGCGGACAAGAGCCTGCTGCCGCACCTGCTGGGTCGCACCGAAATATCCGTTGTGACACAGTGGCGGCGTTACGCACACTGGGCCCTGTTATGGTCGCTGCTGGTACTGGCCATGGCCGGCCCCCGCTGGGACTTCACCGACGTGCAGCTGTTCCGCCCGGGCACCAACCTGGTCGTACTGGTCGACCTGTCGCGCTCCATGGATGTTCGTGACGTACAGCCCTCGCGCATTGCGCGCGCGCAGCAGGAACTGGCTGACCTGCTCGATCACAACCGCGGCATACGTATCGGCGTCATCGGTTTTGCATCGATTGCCCAGGTCGTATCACCCGTGACGGAAGATATGAACGGGATCCGCCGCGTGCTGCCGGCGCTGGACACCAGCTTGGTACAGCTGCCGGGCAGCCGCTTGACGTATGCGCTCGAACGCGCCGGGGAACTGCTGGCCGGACAACCGCAGGACAGCGTCAACTCACTGCTGATCATCACCGATGGCGACTTCGAGGAACCCGGCCTGGAACAGCAGCTGCGCGAATTTGCGCAGCGCGGGGTGCGCACCCACATCCTCGGCATCGGCACGCCGGAGGGAGATGCGGTGCCTGGCGAACGTGAGGGCATGTGGCTCAGTGATCGCCGCGGTCAACCGGTCGTCTCGGCGCTCAACGAAGCGCTGCTCAAGACGCTGGCCAAGGCCGGGAATGGCGATTACCTGCGCGCCGATTACCGCCAGGACGATACCGACAGCATCCTCGCCGAAGTGAAGGCGCAGGCATTGCCCGGTCGGGATCTGAATGAACGTACCCGCGTTTGGAACGAACGCTTCTACTGGCTCGCGGGGCTGGCGCTGCTGCTGATGCTGCCGCTGTTTCGCCGTACCCTGCCCGGTTTCCAGGTGCGCCGCTCATGAAAAGCCGGATCGCGTCCAGACCTGTCGTACTGGCCATCCTGCTCGCGGCAGCAGCACCAGCGCAGAGCGCCTGGTTCCGCAATACCGAGCAGGAAGCCGCACACAAATATCATGGAGGCGAATACAGCGAGGCGGCAACGGCATTCGACGACAACTACCGGCGTGGCGTTGCACTCTACCGTGCCGGGCGCTATACGGAGGCCGGTGAAGCATTTGCCAGCGTCGAGCGCGAGGATATCAAACCCGATGCGCTCTACAACCTCGGCAACACCCGCTACAAGCGCAGCGACTTCCTGGGTGCGGTCGATGCCTATGAGGCGTCGCTAAGCCTGCGGCCGCAGGATGAGGACACACTGCATAATCTGGCACTGGCAAAGCAGATGCTGGAACAGACGACACACGAGGAACTGAAACAGGAAGACGAGGAGCAGCCCGCGGAAAAGCAGGAGCAGGAAGAACAACAACAGCAAGAGGAACAGCAGCAAGAGGAACAGCAGCAGGAAGAGCAACAGCAGCAGGAATCCGAGCAGTCCTCGGGCGAACAGCAGCAGGAATCCGAGCAGTCCTCGGGCGAGCAGCAGCAGGAGTCCGAGCAGTCCTCGGGCGAGCAGCAGCAGGAATCCGAGCAATCCTCGGGCGAGCAGCAGCAGGAATCCGAGCAGTCCTCCGGCGAGCAGCAGCAGGAGTCCGAGCAGTCCTCGGGCGAGCAGCAGCAGGAGTCCGAGCAGTCCTCCGGCGAGCAGCAGCAGGAGTCCGAGCAGGCCTCGGGCAGCCAGCAGCAGGAATCCGAGCAGTCCTCCGGCGAGCAGCAGCAGGAATCCGAGCAGTCCTCGGGCAGCCAGCAGCAGGAATCCGAGCAGTCCTCGGGCGACCAGCAACAGGACAGTGACCAATCCTCTGGCACTGACCGGCAGCAACAGCAGGGCACCACGGGCAAGGAGGACACCGCTGCCAAGCAGCAGGCCGGCGACGAGCAGCAAAAGGATTCAGATTCAGAGGGCAATCAAGAAGATACGTCCGAGGAATCCGCCGGCGAGCAGACCCAGGACAGTGCGGAATCCGCCGGGGAACAGCAGGACCAGGCCGCCGCCATGGGCGGCGAGCAGGAACCTCAGGACGCCGCCGGCAGCACCGCGGAAGATCGCGACCGCGCGGCAGCCGGGTCCGAGGAAAATCAACAGCAATCGGGTGATTCCGGTAAGCAGGGTGAGGAAAAAGGTGTTAATCTAGACATAGAAAATCGTGATACGGGATCAGAATCCCACGAAACCGGCGATACTGCTGGAGGGTCTGAGGATCGTAAGGAGCCCCAGGCCGGCAGCCGCTCCGATGCATCTGCCGGTCCGGACGGACTCCCAGACCAGATCTCCGAAGAGCAGGCGGCGGCCAGCCAGGCGGTGGACCGTTTCGACCAGATGGGCAGCGGTAATCGCGAGGCGGACCAGGGGACGCCACAGGAGGGCATTCCGGACCAGAACGGGATTCCCGGCACCAGTATCTCGATGACCGTCATGGATCAGTGGCTGGAACAGATCGAAGGCGATCCTGCTCACCTGCTGCGCAACCAGTTCCGTATCGAGGAGCAGCAGGAACTGCAGCGTCACGGCCGCCAGCTGATGGAAACGCGGCCCTGGTGAAAAAACCGGAAACACTACCCGTTACGGAATGACGGGGTGAAATACCATTATTGAGGATATGGGGGCAATCTCTTGATCAAGGTCACAACCATGCGCAACGTTTTCATATGTCTGCTGGCCAGTCTATCGATCTCTCTGGCGCACGCCGCCGGTTTCTCCATGAGCACGGGCAAGTCCCATACCAAGCACTACGGCAAGGATACCTACACCACCAACCGTCCCTGGGGCAACATCGAACCGAGCAAACCCGCCCCGCAGTACCAGCCCCCGCAGCCTCTGCCCGGCAACTACTATCTGGGTGCCGCGCCCGGTACCGGCTGGTATCAGGCACAGTTGCCCGCCGGAGGCGCCGCCCCCGGCACAACGCCCGAGGTCGAGGTCGAGGTCACCGGTTCGGTTTTCTACGAGCAGCAGAACATCATCTACACGGCACGGGTCATCAGTGACGGCAATCTCGCCTCGCTCGACGTCGAGGCACCACGGATCGAAGGCGCGGCGCTGGAACTGATCGACGGCCCGGTGGCCAGTACGCGCCCGAACGGCTACAGCCGCGCCCCGCGTATCGTCAACACCTACCGCTACAAGCTGATGCCGGTGCGCGACGGCGAGATCGTCATACCGGCGATCCGCTTCACGGGCACGCATGCCGCCGGCGGACAGGCTCAGCGCGGGGACAACCGCTTCAGCATCGCATCATCCGGCCCGTTGACCCTGCACGTGGATCCGGCCGATCCAGCCGTCCGCCCCTGGCTGCCCCTGCACGACCTGCGACTGCAGACCAACCTGAATCTGGACGGGCCGGCCAAAGCGGGCCAGCCGGTGACCCTGACGGTAGAACTGACTGCCCGGGGCGCACTCGGCACCCAGTTGCCCTCCGTAGCGCATCAGCTCGAGAGCACGCAATACCGGGTGTATCGTGATACTACGGCCACCCAGAACGGCATCTCCGCGAACGGCCGCTATCTGACCGGCAGCCGTAAGGAAACCTATACCATCATCCCGCTCCAGGACGGCTGGATCCGGCTGCCCAACATCAACGTGGCGTGGTGGGACGTCGACAGCCAGACAGCACGGCTGGCAGGTCTGCCGTCGACCGACTCCGGCGCGGTACCGGCGGGACTGGCAGCTGGCGGAGACGGCGCACAGACCTTCTTCCCGATCTATTTCTGGACACCCATGGTGGTGGCACTGGCACTGATCGCTGGCTTCTGGCTCGGTGCCTGGCATCGCACCCGCCCACTGCTCGCGCGCGCCGGCAACTGGTTCGCCGCCACAGGACGGGGCGTCTCGGCACGCACGCGCCGTGTAGCCTACGCCGTCTCACCGGTCCGGCACCTGCGGCAGTTGCGCATGGCCTTAGCCCTGCTGATGCCGAAGTCGGTCAGGATCTGGATGTGCGCACGCTGCCTCGCCACGGAGGACAATCCGCAGGCCTGGTGCCAGGAATTCAAGAGCAGGGTTTGCGGTCACCTCGACATGTCGGCCCATGCCACGCTCACGAGTATTGCCGAGCGGCTGATCCAGACCAGCCCGCGTGCGGAACCGGCGGTGCTACGCGAGCTGGCGCAGACGCTGGACGGCGCCCTGTATGGCGATCAGACGGTCGATTTCCCGGCCTGGAAGCAGGAACTGAAGCAGCAGCTGCGGCCACGGCTGCTGGGTAGCCGCCGTACCCGGACACGCCGCAGGACCAATCTCCTGCCGGTATTGAATCCGACGGTGGCCTGATGTCGCCTGCGTCCGGTGCGGCAGGGCCGTACCGGGGCGCTGCTAGCTAGGATGACATCGTACGTCGCAGCAACGGCCGCAGCTGGCGCAGCGTACGGCTGTTGAGTACGTCCCGTCGTTCCAGCCAGCCGCGCCGCGCCTGCCCGACACCGTAATCGAGATTCGCGAAATCACCCGTGCCGTGGGCGTCGGAGTTGATCGCCACGAGCACACCCTCCTCGCGCGCCATCTGGCAGTACACATCCAGCAGGTCCAGCCGTTCCGGATGGGCGTTGAGCTCCAGGAAACAACCGCGCTCGCGCGCCTTGCGGATGATCCTCGGCATGTCGACATCGTACGGCTCGCGGGTATCGAGCAACCGTCCCGTGGGATGCGCAAGCAGCGTGAAATGGGGACGGTCCATGGCACGCAGGATGCGTTCCGTCTGCTGCGCACGCGACAGCCGGAAATTGCTGTGCACCGCACCGATCACCAGATCCAGTTCACCCAGCACCGTATCCGGCAGGTCGAGACTGCCGTCTTCCAGGATATCCACCTCCACGCCCTTCAGCAGCGTTATGCCCTCCAGCTGATCGTTCAGGCGGTCGATCTCGTGTCCCTGCTTGCGCAGGCGCGCGGGATCCAGGCCATGCGCCACCGTAAGACGGCGTGAATGTTCCGTGATCGCGAGGTATTCCAGGCCGGCCGAATGCGCCGCCACTGCCATCTCGCGCAGGGTGTTATGCCCATCCGTGGCTTGCGTGTGCGCATGCAGGTCGCCCCGCAGATCGGCCCGGGTCACCAGCTTCGGCAGCTTGCCCGCACGCGCCGCCTCCAGCTCGCCGCGGTCCTCGCGCAGCTCCGGCTCGATCCAGGGCAGACCGACACTGCGATACACCGACGCCTCGGTGCTGCCTGCCGTGCGGCGCCGGCCCCGGAATACGCCGTACTCGCTGATTTTCAGTCCTCGCTCCTGCGCCAGCCGGCGCAAGGCGATATTGTGCTCGCGTGATCCGGTGAAATACTGCAGGGCGGCGCCGAAACAGGCCGTCTCCACGACACGGACATCCACCTGCAAACCGGAGCGCAGCAGCAGCGTGGCGCGCGTGGTGCCGCTGGCCAGCACCTTGTCGACTTCATCGTAGGCGACGACGTGCTCCATGACAGAACCATCCGCCGCCGCGACCAGGATGTCGAGATCACCGACCGTCTCGCGGGCACGGCGATAGCTGCCGGCCACGACCGCCTGCTGCACGCCCGGGATCTGTTCGAGCCATGCGCGTAGCGGCTCGGCGTACTGCGCGGCCACGGCCAGCTTGATACGCGGCTGTGCCCGCACCTGCCTGGAGACAGCATCGAGTATGGCCTGCTCGGTCTTGGCGCCGAATCCCGGCAATTCGCGGATGCGGCCGTCGCGGGCGGCTCGCGCCAGCTGTTCCAGTGTGCGCACCTCCAGTTCCTGGTACAGCAGGCGTACCCGTTTCGGGCCCAGGCCGCGAATCTTCAGCAGCTCGGTGACGGAATGCGGTACCTGCCGATGCAGCGTATCCAGCATCCGGCACTTGCCGGTAGCAACGATATCCGCGATGCGGCCGGCGAGATCGGTACCGATACCAGGCAGTTCGGTCAGGTCATCGCCCCGCGCCAGCATCTCCGCCACCGGCACGCCCATACCCTGCAGCTGACGCGCGGCGTTGCGGTAGGCGCGCACCCGGAACGGATTTTCGTTGCGGATCTCGAGCAGATCGGCGATTTCCTCGAACATCGCGGCGATATCGGCATTGTGAACTGGCATGACACCGGACCCTCCGCTTGCTACTGATACCGCCCGCCGTAGGTGCAACACGTCACGCCACGGTCAGTGGCGACACACGCACCACTAGCCCTTGATGCACACCAGCGGCTCCAGCCGCGCCACCTTGCGCGCCAGCCCGGCGGCAGCGGCCGCCGCCACGACCGCGGTCACGTCCTTGTAGGCGCCCGGCGCCTCCTCGGCGACGCCGCGTCCCGTCGGGCTGCGGACCAGGATACCGCGCGCGGCCAGTTCGTCGATGACCTGCCGGCCGCGCCAGGTCTTGCAGGCCTGGTGCCGGCTCATGGCGCGGCCCGCACCGTGGCAGGCGGAACTCCAGGAGAGTGCCTCGCCGGCGCGGGTGCCGGCCAGCACATAGGAGGCAGTCCCCATCGAGCCGCCGATCAACACCGGCTGACCGGCGGCTCGCAGCGCATCTGGCACTGCGGGGTGCCCCGGCCCGAATGCCCGCGTGGCACCCTTGCGGTGCACGTGCAGGCTGCGTGCGCGCCCGTCCACGACGTGCTCCTCGAGCTTGCAGGTATTGTGCGAGACGTCGTACAGCAGTTCCAGGTCCGCGGCTGGCAATACCCGCGCGAACACCCCGCGTACCAGGTGGGTCAGGATCTGCCGGTTGGCCAACGCGCAGTTGATACCGGCACGCATGGCACCGAGATAATCGCGGCCGATGGGCGAATCGATCGGCGCACAGGCCAGTTCCCGGTCCGGCAACGTGATGCCGAATTGCGCTGCAGCCATGACCATGCGTTTCAGGAACTCGGTGCCGATCTGGTGACCGAGACCACGCGAACCGCAGTGAATACTCACCACCACCTCGCCCGTACGCAGCCCCATGATCCGGGCCGCATCCTCGTCGTAGACCTGCACGATGTGCTGTACTTCCAGATAATGGTTGCCACTGCCCAGCGTGCCCATCTCGTCGCGCTGGCGCTGCTTGGCATGTTCGGAAACGCAATCCGGTTGCGCCCCGGCCATGCAACCCTGCTCCTCGGTGCGGGCCAGGTCTGCAGCCACACCATAGCCCTGCGCCACCGCCCAGCGGGCACCGCCCATCAGCATGGCATCCATCTGCGCAGGATTCAGTCTGATCGAGCCGCTGCTGCCGAGGCCGGCGGGTATGTCGCGGAAGAGTGCATCTGCCAGCGGTCGCTGCACCGCCATGACCGCATCGTGCCGCAGGCCGGTGGTCAGACAGCGCACCCCGCAGGAGATATCGAAACCCACGCCCCCGGCCGAGACCACGCCGCCCGCAGCCGCATCGAATGCCGCGACACCGCCAATTGGAAAGCCGTAGCCCCAGTGCGCATCGGGCATGGCATAGGAGGTCGCTACGATGCCGGGCAGCATCGCCACGTTGCAGACCTGTTCATAGACCTTGTGGTCCATGGCGCGGATGAGCGCCTCGTCCGCATAGATGACCGCCGGTACGCGCATGGCGCCGTGCGGGTCGATCTCCCAGAGGTATTCGGTATGCCGGCTGAAGAGTCCCGGATCCATGGGATCACCTGCCGTCCCGGCGCTGGCTCGCTGAATCCGCATACCGCTGCCGGCGCTTCATACATCTACCACGCACTGCGCAAGCCAGACGCCATCAGCAGCCTGCGACACGCGCAACTCGGTATAGGTTGCCCCCTTGACTTCCACCGCCGGCTGATGACGCGCGGTATCGAGGGGCTCACCCCAGGCCTGCGCGGTCAGCGTCCCGCCGCGGATACTGACGCAGTAGCGTCCGAACACCCAGCGGCGTGTGGCCATTTCGTAAACCAGGGCATTGAGCCAGTCCACCAGCAGCAGCTCGACATCGGGCGCCGCGCAGGCGATCCCGATGCTGCCGCCGGCATGAACAAGCTCCGGGTCGGTGATGACCGCGGTCAGTGCCATGGCCGCCTGTTCGAAGGCCTGTTCCCGGGTCGCCCCGAATCCGCGTACGCCGATATCCGCGCCATGCGGAAAATGCTCCCAGTGCGCGGGCCGACGCACGGCAGCGGCTGCACTGGCGCTTTCCCCGGACATGCCGGCAGATATATCATCCCGGCAGGCGTCGATACATGACGGTTGTCAATCACACCCGAGATGACGACCGCCGGCACGACATCTGGCAGGGCCGGAATTCAGTCGGCAACGCGGCTCAGGTGGAGTTAGGTGACAGATCCTCCAACCGCGGCGCTTGGCGCTGCTCACCCGATCCGGCCGGCTCCCGCCCGAGCGCCGCGACCAGTCGCATGGCACGCTCGAAATGGCTGCCCTTCCAGTAGATCTGCCCGCAGCCGGTGCAACGTCTGAAGTCATCGTAATACCTCCGTGTCTTCGGCTGCAGCGCGGCCGCCACGGCCTGCTTGTCAACCTGCTCCAGGACACCGTTGCAGCGGGTGCAGCGGGTAAAGGGCTGCACCTGGCGGTACAGGTCCAGCCGTTCCAGCACCTCGCGCACCTGCGCGCGCGGTTGGTCGGCACGCACGAAATAACCATGGGTGATGATACGCTGCTGCAGCAGGGCGCGGTCGCGTGTGAGCACGATACGCGACTCGTCCACCGATATGCGTGCGACCTCGGCGTCGGTCAGGTCATTGGCATAGCGACAATCGAAGCCCAGCAGACGCAGATAGCGCGCCAACCGACCCAGGTTGACGTCCGCCACGAAGCGTGGCGTCCGCAGGGGCGCGGGGCGCAGACGGATGAGCGGACTGATATCCACGGCCTCGAACACCGGGTAGACGCTGATCCTGTCACCGGCCTGGACGATGCGGGAGAAGTCCACCGAGACGCCGTTGACCAGAATGAGGTCTACCTCGGTATGCGGCACACCGAAGGATTCGATCATGTCCTTTACCGACGTACGCCGCCGGCAGTCGTGCACGATGTCCCGCCGGCGCAATGCCGGTGCCAGAAAATCGTTCAGCTCCTCGTAGAAGCGCAGGATGACCTCAGCCATCGCTCCCCCGTGTTCCGGGCGGCACTGCACAGTCCGCGCGAGCAGCAGTCCCGGCTCACAACTCGTGCAGTTCCACTGACGGGTTGTTGAACAGCCTGCGCCGCACCTCATCGAAATAATCCGGCAGGTAACGGTCGCGGATGCGCAGCGGCAGCCGCTCGAGCGTCCGGTACGGCAACGCCGGATAGGTGAACAGGAATTCCAGCAGAAAACCCACATTCTGCGCCAGCTGTCCATAGTAGCGCGGGTTGTGGCGCTGGCGGATGATACGATCCTCGTGCATGCAGCGGCCGATCTCACCCTCCAGCATTTCCAGATAGCCGGTAACAATGATTTCCACATTGACACCGGCCTCCCCCGCGCACACGAACTCGCGGAAGGCCGCGTCGGCCCGCGCGGATGAATAGCCGTGCGCGGCGAACACCCGCAACATTCCGTCGTGCAGGGGTTCGGCCAGTATCGCAGCGCGGTCGGGATGGTGCTCGACCACGATATGGGTGGCACGATAAATACCGTCGTGACGCTCCTGTTCGATTACGCGATCACCACCCGCCTGCAGCAAGTCAAGCAGCTGGGTGAAATGCCGCGCCTCTAGGACGAGCTTGACCCCGGCAACATCGTTGACGACCAGCGCGCCCGGCGCTGGCTGGAAATCGTGCACCCGCAGAAGCACAAGCTGTTCCGCCTGCTGCTGTTCGGCAGGCGTCAGCGCCGGCGCACCCGGCAATCCTGCTGCACCGCCCGCTTCATGCAGCCAGTCGACCACGCGGCGCGCGCATTTTTCCGCCAGTCGCCGGATGCGCTTGACCCGGCTCGAACCGAGATATTGCATGGAACCGGATCGGCTGCGGAAATAGAGCCTGCCGTGGAATGGCGTCTCGCGATAATACTGTCCGGGATTGTGTGCATAGGCGGCGCCGAGCGCCACGCACCGGGCGCAATCCCGCGGCAGGTCACGGCTGATGCGGTCCCGGAGCGCACCCTTGGTCGTAACCGTCTCCGTGTGCAGAGCAGCGCCGTGGAGACCCTGTAACAGGCGGGCCGAGAAGCGCTCCAGATAGCGGGAGACATAGACGTTATTGAAATGCACCAGGCGCAGGATCTCATCGACGTCACCGGCCTGCAGGTCATCATGCAACCAGCGCCGGATCACCTGGTACAGCCGCTCCCGGTGCAGAAAACCGTTGATCAGGATCATGCCGCGTTATCCCGGCGCCCGCGGTCACGGTACCGCACCAGCGCACACTTGGGCTGCATGATCTGAACCGTTGCGGCCTGCTGCATCATCCGCCCCTTGATCCAGCCGCATGCCATTCCTTGCCGATGTTTCCTGCATATGGCTGAACGCGATCCTGCAGACCGCCCGTGGTGTCGCTGATCACCTACAGCAAGCCCTGCAGCGCCAGTAAGCCCATGATTTCAATCATCGCACAGTGTACCTGTTCAACGACATCGCAGCGTGCGTGCACGCGCTCCCGGCGCTGCGTACCGGCACGCATTCATAATATCCGCAAATTCATGCGGTTATAACCCCATCCGCGCGAACCGCAGCTGCGTTAACCGCCGTCACGCCACCTGCAGCGGGCGCAGACGGCAGCGAATCGACGACAAATGCGCTGTGACGCATGCACGGTCTCACGTCGGCGACGCTGCGGGCCGCTTCGGGCGAATGCACGCAAACACTGTAAATAAAGGCATTTGCTGCATTCACGTGCAACAGGTCACGACGTCGCGGAAGTGTGCGCCAGGCACGGTCCGCACGCTGGCACGAAGATTGCTCTGACTCTGCAAAAACAGAATTCCTCAATACCTCCGGCTGCGTCACGACCGGAGAGAACAGACAGAGTAGCGATCCATATGCTGAAACGATACGTTGTATTGCCCTTCACCAGAAGTCTGTTACTTGCAATCATCGTAATGCAACTGGCCGCCTGCGGCGGCAGCAGTGATACTGCAGCGACGGCCGCTGCGAGCAGCGCCGGTGCCGATGTCACCGACGAGATCCTGCTGGCCGGCAGTGTGGGCGACGGTCCCATTACCGGGGCCAGCGTGGAAATCTGGACCGCCCAGGGCAAACTCGTAGCCACCACGACCAGTGACAACACCGCGAGCTTCAGTTCGCGGCTGCGGATCCGGCGCTCGAGCTACCCGTTGTTACTCAAGGTCAGGGGCGGCATCGACCTCGTCACCGGCAGCGCGCCCGACTTTCAGCTGCTGTCCATCATGCCTGACCGCTATACGCGCCGGGTCAACATCAATCCCTTCACGACCCTGATCGTCAGGATCGCACAGGCTCTGCCCGGCGGGGCCACGCTGGCCAATACCGAGTACGCCCGCAAAACCGTGATGAACGAAATGAGCTTCGGACTCGAACCGGGCCTGGTCGCGGAACCGTTCACCGCACCCATCAGCGACACCAATATTGCCAGCCTGATCAAGTCGAGCGAAGCCATGGGTGAGCTGGTACGACGCACCCGCGACCTGATAGCGGACACCGGCGTCACGGCCACCGGCGATGACGTGCTGACAGCACTCGCCGCTGACATGCGCGATGGCAGCCTTGACGGCTCGGGTGCTGGCGGAACCGATGCACGGATCTCGGCTGCGGCCCGGATCCTCTCCGCGCAAGTGCTGGTGGAGGCATTGCCCAACACCCTGAAGATAGCCGGTATTGTCGCCACACCGGTCATCGACCAGTCGATCGTGACCACCCGCGCCGGCATCGGCAGCGACAAGTTGACCCAGCAGGTCAGCATCAACGCCGCCATGTTGCAGCAAACCAGCGCCGCACTGACGGCTGCGCGCTCCCTCGATACCAGTGCCGAGTTGCAAGGCCTTGAAACCATCGTCGCCGGGATCACCCCCGGCACACTGCCGGCCGACATCGCGCCGCTGCTGCCGGCGGACGCCTCCCGGGCACTGGATAATGCCGTGTTGCTGCTTGCATCTGCCGACGCGAGCCAGCTCGCCGCGATCAACAGCATGAGCATGCAGCGCGGCGCTGGCAGTCAGCCAACTGCCACGGAGACTGCACCCGCGGCCGACACGTCAACGACCGACCCGGAATCGCAGGATGCCGCGACCACGACCTCCGAGGACAGTACCGCCTCGAATACGTCAACCCGGTCCTGGTGGTCGCGACGGAGCGGGGCACGCGCGACAGCGAGCACCGATTCAACCGCGACACCGACGACGACCGATTCCGGAAACACGACTGCGGGCACACCGGTCATCACGACTACCAGCCCGGGTACGACGACCACAACGACAACCGCCCCGGCTGCGACAACCACCACGGCACCCGCAGCCGTGAACAGCGCGCCCGTCATCAGCGGCTCGCCCGCGCGCAGCGTCGAGGCCGGCAGCGCCTACAGCTTCCAGCCCGGCGCCAGCGATGCCGACGGCGACACCCTCACCTTCCGCATCAGCGGCAAACCGGCCTGGGCCAGCTTCGACACCGGCACCGGCCGCCTGAGCGGCACCCCGGCCAACGCCGGCAACTTCGGCAATATCGTCATCTCGGTGACCGACGGCACGGCCAGCGCGAGCCTGCCGGCCTTCGCGATCGACGTGACGGCTGCGCCGGTCACGGTCGGGAGTTTCACCCTGTCCTGGACGGCACCGACCGGCCGTTCCGATGGTACCGCGCTGTCGCTGTCGGAAATCGGGGGCTACCATATCTATTACGGTACGACGGCCGGCAACTACCCGAATTCCGTCGATGTCAGTGATGGCAGTGCCACGACGGCGACCGTGCAGGGCCTGACGGTCGGCACCTATCACGCGGTGATGACCAGCTACGACAGCAATGGACTGGAGAGCGCCCGCTCTGCAGACATCGTCAAACAGGCACAGTAACGGCGACACGAGCCACCACCGTCGTCACCGGTCACCCGGGCCGGGATGCGGGCCTGGTGCAGGCGCCGTGGATCCTGGCGCCCGGGTAGGTGCGGTTCCGATGCAACCGGCATGCGGCGGCAAGCCGGCCGTGTCAGCTCGATGACAAGTGACGTAGCTGCTCGTAACGGAAACAGTTCGTGACGTGATCGTTGACCAGCCCGGCTGCCTGCATATAGGCGTAGCAGATGGTCGTACCGACGAAGCGGAATCCGTGCGCGCGGAGTGCCTTGCTCATGGCGTCGGACTGGGCGGTACTGGCAGGCAACTGGGCATGCGAACGCCAGCGGTTGTGCCGGGTGCGGCCATCAACGAACTGCCAGACATAGTCATCAAATGAACCCGCACGCTCCTGCAATGCCAGGAACTGCCGGGCATTGCCGATGGTCGCCTCGATTTTCTGCCGGTTGCGTATGATGCCGGCATTGCCGAGCAGCGTCTCGACCTTGCGTGTCGAGTAACGCGCGATACGGACGGGATCGAAATCATCGAAGGCGGCGCGGAAATGCTCGCGCTTGTTCAACACCGTCGACCAGCTCAGACCGGCCTGGAAGGCATCGAGCACGAGAAACTCGAAATGCTTGCGGTCATCGTGGACCGGCACTCCCCATTCGGTATCGTGATATTGCACCATGAGGGCGTTCGGTCGGGGTATGAGCGGCCATTGGCAGCGCGACAGATCGGGATCGTAGGACATGCGGTCAGTATAGCGCCGGTCAGCGCCCGTGCCGCGCTTGTCGGGCGCGCTGCCTGACAGACTGTCATATCGATGCGCGCACTGCCGATCCGCCAATCCGGAGATTCCGGATGGCGTTGACTCGTATCAATGCCGTGGCCCGTTATCCCGTGCTAAAAAATAATTGTCCAAATAATAACAGCGCGCTGTTGCGCGGCAGGCACCGGGGGGTAAGCCTGGCAGCGTACCACGCAACCGCAGCCACCGATTGCAAACTGCAACGCAGAGGAGGTGTGGCATGATGGACAGGATACTCGTCCCGCTGGACGGTTCAGAGAAATTCACGGAAACGCTCGCCTATGTGGTGGAGCTGGGCAAAGGCGTAGCCCCGGAGGTATTGCTGCTGCACGTACAGGCGCCAGCGGCAGCTGCCGAAGATCATCCCGTATTGAAAGACTATGTGGATGCCCTGGAGGCGCGGCAGTGGCGGGTCCAGGCAGTTGTGCGCACCGGTGACCCGGTGGCGGAGATCGTACGCTTCGCGGTAGAGACCGGACCCGCATTGATCGTCATGTCCACGCATGGCCGGTCAGGGCTCGAACGGATACGTGCCGGCAGCGTCACCGAACAGGTGCTGCGCCAGTCGCCATGTCCGGTATTCATCCTGCACTCCACGCGACCGGACACGACTGCGGACAGGCATGACCACCTGTTCCGGCGCATGCTGGTACCGCTGGACGGCAGCGAGGTCTCTGCAGCCATTCTGCCCTGCGTGGAAAAGTTCGCACGGCATTTCAACACCGAGGTCATACTGTTTCACGATCACCCGGAGTGCGATGCCGCCGCCGACGCGGGCAGGCGCCGGGAGTTTCTCGACCAGCACGGTGTAACGCTGGCAAATGCCGGCATCCCGGTACAGCTGGACTGCTCGACGCACCGGCGCCCCGCGCAGGAGATTCTGAGCCGTATCGATGCACTCGATATCGATATCGTGGCGATGGTGTCGCACGGCAAGGGTGGCGTGCATCGCGCGCTGGACGAATCGGTTACCGCGAATGTCATGCGCCACGCCAACCGACCCCTGCTGGTATGGTCGTCCGACCCGCAGTGTCCGCGCATCGGTTAGCAGTCGCCGTGCGCTGGTATGGCAGCCATGCGGACGGCCCTGCCCGGCAACGGTGTCGCTGCGGCGGGCAACGGTGCTAATATTGACGTTGCCCGGCCGGCGGCGCTGCCGGCCAAACCTGGCGGACAGACCATGAAGGGAAGAATGTCATACACCACGGCCGGCGTGCTGCTCACCGGACTGCTGACCTGCACTGCCGTGCCGGCAGAGTCGTTCGACCGCGGTCAGGCGCTCTACGAGAACCATTGCCAGACCTGCCATGAATCGCATGTGCATCTGCGCGCACGCCGGGCATCCTCGCTCGACGAATTGCACAAGTGGGTTGCGACCTGGAGCTGGCATGCTAACCTGGGCTGGAGCGACGAGGATATCACGGACGTGGCCGACTACCTCAACCGGCATTTCCTATCTTCGCGGTGCCGGGGCGGGACTGAGTCACGCCGACAGCGGCAGGTCGGCGCGGACAGCGCAGTCCGCGACGGACGCGTCGCCGCAGCTAGCCCTTGCCGATGAACGGCACCGGCACTTCCAGCAGTATCGCGAGCACGGCGATCACAATGATCAGTAGTGCGATGGCGGTAACCACCAGCAGATGTCGTTCGTAGCGCAGCATCATTCCCCCTTCGAGCGGCTGCAATGCAGCCATGCCAGGACACCCAGGTTACGCGATCCGGCAGGACCTTGACAAATCCTTCGCAATAGCCCGTCTCAGGTGTGCATACCCGTGGTAGCAGCGGCCGGCGTATCGATACGCTCGTATTCCGAGATCACCTGCGCACCGAACAGCAGGATGACGGCCGCTGCTTCCAGGCTCAGCAGCAGGATGACGGCCGTCGCAAACGTGCCGTACACCACGTTCACGATGGAGAGGGTGGAAAAATACCACACCATGAAATGCCGCGTCAGTTCCCAGAGCACGGTCGCGGTAATGCCGCCGATCAATGCATGGTGCACGGCCAGCCGGCCGGTCGGCATGACCAGATAGAGCGAAGACAGCAGCAGGATCTCGCCGATGATGCCCAGCACGTAGAAGATCCCGGTGTAATGGCCCTGTATCGCCCAGGTATACCCCAGCACCGTGAAGGTTCGGTCGTCCAGGCTGTGCAGCATGCCGCTGACCGTGCTGACCAGAAACATGCCGAGCGCCAGGCACAGGATGTAACAATAGGGAATGATAGCCGAGACCAGGAAGTGCCGGCGATGTATGGCGACACGATGGAAGAAGATCACCGACATGGCGTTTTCCAGCGTGGTGAAGGCAAACGAGCTGAACAGCACCAGCATGACCAGCCCGAGCGAGCCGACCAGCTTCCAATCGTGCAGGAATGCCGCGACCTGCGCGGTCAGCTTGTCGGCCTGGCCGGGCGCCACCAGTACCAGGTATTCGCGGGTGGTATCCAGCAGCAGTTTCATCTCGACCAGATGCGACAGCGAGATGAGAATCAGGGCCAGCATGGGTACGATGGACAACAGCGTGTAGTACGCCACCGCCCCCGCCAGCAGGAACCCCTGGTTGGCACGGAACCCGGCGAAGGTGATCAGTGCGAAGGTCCACGGATGCCTGATCACATAACGCATGCGACCGCTCACCGCGGTTGCGGACGCTGCGTCGATACTGCGCGGATCGGGCATGACGGCGCCGGCTCAGGGTAACGCAAACGGCAGGCCGTCTGCCTGCCATTGCGCCAGTTGTACGTCCACCGCCGTCACGTGCGCCAGTCCCAGCTGCTGCAGCGACTGCGCCGCCAGGGCGGCGCGGCTGCCCCAGCCGCAGTACAGGTACACTGCGGTTACCGGCGCGGCGGCTGCGCTGTCGCCCAGCAATGACCAGATGCGGAACTCGATCACGCCGCGCGGAATATTGACCGCGCCGGGGATGTGTCCGGCCTCAAATTCATCGGGCTCACGCACGTCGATGACCAGGATGCCGCCTGCCTGCACGTCGGCACGCTGCAACACCGCCAGGAAAGCGGCCTGATCGATCAGCGTGACCTGCTCCCGCGCCCGCGCGACCAGCGCGTCGACCGCCGCCGGCAGTGCGGCGGCCGCGGCACCGCAGCTCGCAACAGCCAGCAACAGGCCCGGCAGCAACAGCCTGGGAATTCGGCATGTCATGGGCTGTCTCCCCCTGGTCCCTGCGTCTGCGCCCCGCTCCGCCCACTACAGTACACGGCACCACGAATGCTGCCAAGGCTGCTCATCCCGGGAGACAGCCAGCGCCGACACCGTCCCGGCGTCTTGCGGCCCACGTACGACTTGCAGGGGCGCCGGGTACACGCTACTGTCTGGCCCGCGCACGGACGTCACCTGCCGTGTGCCCCGCAGCTACCCCGCATGACACGGGCCCACCCCCGCCGGTCCCCGTGTTGCTGCAGTCGCATCCGGACATGATCACGGGCACGGCGGCGGAACGGGACCGGCGCGGTATTTGACAATTCGCAAAGCCCCGGCTGATTAATCACGGCTTTCATGATCTGAATCAAGCCGCGCCGCGCGCGACGTGGAATATTGGCGGACGCCACCATGACGACTTCACCAAAGCTGACCTCCCGGGTCAGGATATTGCGACACTATAGATAGATGCGCGTACTGCTGCTGCTTGTGCTGATATTGACCGGCGCCGGGGAAGCGCGACCGGTTGTTGCCGCCGCTGACCAGGCCCGCACGCCGGCGCCGAGTGCGCGCGAGCGCATGCCGGCATACCCGGCCCATACCGATCACAAGTTCTTCTTCGCCGCCCCATTCACGGACGGGCCCAGCGTCACCCGCGCCTGCCTCCAGTGCCATCCCGAGGCGGCCCACGAGGTCATGCAGACCACGCACTGGAACTGGCAGGGCGACGAAGTCAATGTGCCGGGACACGAGGGTGCGGTGCGTATCGGCAAACGCAATGTCATCAACAACTTCTGCATCGGCGTACAGTCGAACTGGCCGGCGTGCACCATGTGCCACATCGGTTACGGCTGGGAAGACGAAAACTTCGATTTCCAGGATGCCTCGCGGGTCGACTGCCTGGTCTGCCATGACAACAGCGGCACCTACGTGAAAAAATTCCGGGGCGCCGGCGTCCCCGACGAATCCGTGGACCTGCTGACCGCCGCGCGCAGCGTAGGCATGCCCCGCCGGCAGAACTGCGGCGGCTGTCACTTCCAGGGCGGCGGCGGCAATGCCGTCAAGCACGGCGACATGGACGAGACGCTGCTGTTCCCCAGCGAACGCATCGACGTGCACATGGGCAAGTACGACATGGCATGCATCGACTGCCACCGCACTGAGCACCACCGCATCCGCGGTCGCGCCATGGCGGTCAGCGTGGACGCCGCAAACCGCGTCGCCTGCACCGACTGTCACGAGTCGCAGCCGCATAGCGACGTGCGGTTGAACGCCCACACCGCGCGTCTGGCCTGCCAGACCTGCCATATACCGCACATGGCGGCCGACACCGGGACCAAGATGTCCTGGGACTGGTCCGAGGCAGGCCAGGACCTGGACATCACCGACTCGCATCGCTATCTGAAGATCAAGGGGCGCTTCACCTGGGCGAAGAAGGTACGACCGGAGTATTACTGGTATAACGAGACCTCGACCCGCTACATCACAGGGGATCTGATCGATCCCGACAAACCCACCCGCATCACCGCACCGCTCGGCAGCCGGGACGACCCCACGGCCAAGATCTGGCCGTTCAAGGTGCACCGCGGCAAGCAACCCTACGACAGCGTCAACAAGTATTTCCTGGTACCGAACGTACACGGCGACAAGGGTTTCTGGACTGCCTTCGACTGGAAGACCGCACTGCAGACTGGCTCCCATATCTCCGGCCTGACCTACAGCGGCAATTACGCCTTCGCGCCGACCGAGATGTTCTTTCCGCTCTCGCACATGGTCACCAGTCCGGACGAGGCCCTGCAGTGCCGCGACTGCCACGGCGAGCGGAGCCGGCTCGACTGGGTCGCTCTGGGCTACCCGGGTGATCCGCTGGGCCGCCCGCACCAGTCGCACGACCCGGTCTACCTGAACGATGCCGACGGCGTGCCGGTGGCCGAATCGGGCGCCCCGCTGTCGGTGGCGGAAACCTGCGGTCTGTGCCACGAACTCGAGGATGAGGCGTTCGTCGCCAGCCACGCCTATCACGGCAGTATCCAGGACGAACAGCTGCCGCCGGAACGGCGCCAGCTGATGGTGGACGGCCCGCGTATCCCCGCCGACGCCGCCAGCCAGATGAACTGCTTCCTGTGCCACCTGCAGCAGCCCGACCTCGCCGCCCGCCAGGCCGCCCTCGATGCCGGCATGCCCGAATGGTCGGTCAGCGCCACGCTCGCCGGCACCGGCTTGATCAGCGCAACTGCGGACGGCTACCGCTGGAACGCGGCTGACATCGACGAGGACGGCGCGGCCGCCATCGACCTGCGCCCCGTTACCGAGGCGCAGTGCGGCAACTGCCACGGCGTGGTGCACGACGGTTCAGATCCGCTGCTGGTGAATCTCGGCACGAACCAGAACTGGACGACGGAGACCACGGGCCAGGTATTCTCGCCCCAGCCGATACGGCTGTCCGGGATGAACCATGCCGGCAAGGATGACCTCGACCTGGTGTGGGACGTGCACGCCGAACGTCTGGTGACCTGCGGCGACTGCCATTACTCGAGCGATCGCCCGGCGCGGCTGGCCGGCACGGCGACCCCCGCCAGCGTCGCACCGGCCGCAGGGCTGAAACGGCGCTGCGAAAGCTGTCACAGCCTGGAAGGCACCCATACCTGGCTGCCGGAAGCGGCGCGCCACTACCATGCCGTCACCTGCGAGTCCTGCCACGTTCCCCGGCTGGAAATGGGTGCGCGGGAAAGCATCGACGGCACGGTCATGCTGCCGGACGGCGTCCCGCTGGTCAGTTATCGCGGTATCGACGATACCCGGCTCGCCACTCCCAGCAACGCCTACATCACGGGCTACACCCCGCTGTTGCGCGTCGGCAGGAGCGAAGCGGGCGCGAACCGCGTCATGCCCTACAATCTGGTCACCCACTGGTACTGGACGGACGGCGACGGGCACGAGCCGATCGCCGCGGCCGCCCTGCGCGCGGCCTGGCTCGGGGACGACGGTTATCCCGCCGAGGTGCTGGAAATCTTCGATACCAACGGCGACGGCAAGCTGGAACGGCAGGAACTGCGCCTGGACGACAACACCAAGCTGATGTTCATCAAGGAGCGGCTGCGTGCCGCGGGCGTCAACAACCCGCAAATTCGCGGCGAGGTGAGGGCCTATCACATTCACCACAACATCCGCCATGGCGACCGGGTGAGCCGCGATTGCGGCGCCTGTCACCCGGATGGCAAGACACCCCTGCCCGGCTTCGAACTGGCACCCTATGTCCCGGGCGGCGTGAAACCCGTGCTGATGCAGGACACCACCCGCATCATTCTCGATGGCAGCTGGGAGACGACGCCGCAGGGCGGGCTGCGTTTCGCACCCACCCAGGGCGCCGCAACATCCTGGCAGGCGCATGAAAACACCATACGGAGTGAACCATGAGCGGGCGGATACCGAAGACCGGATACTGGAATCCCTACGTGGGCGGAACGCTGCTCGGCATTCTGCTGTTCCTGTCCTTCTTCATCACCGGTCACGGCCTGGGTGCCTCGGGCGGCGTCAATCGCGTGGCTGTGGCGCTCGAAAGCCTGGTGGTACCGGAACACGTGGATACCTCGCCCTACCTCGCCGACATCGCCGGTGGCGACCCGCTGAAACACTGGATCGTGCTCGAAGCGATCGGGGTGATGCTCGGCGGCTTCGTCTCCGGCCTGCTGCGCGGCCGGGTCCGTCTGCAGACCTACCACGGTCCGCAGATCACGCCGCAGGCCCGCTGGGCCTTCGCCTTCGCCGGCGGCGTCCTGATGGGCTACGGCGCGCGCCTGGCGCGCGGCTGCACCTCGGGCCAGGCGCTCAGTGGCGGCGCGGTACTGTCAGTCGGCAGCTGGGCGTTCATGTTCGCGGTCTTCGCCGGCGGTTACCTGCTGGCGTGGTTCGTGCGTCGCCTGTGGCAACCGGGAGACTAGCAGTCATGGCACCGTACGATATCGCGACCAGCTTCGGGATCACCGGGTCCTACCTGATCTATCTGGGCATCGGTTTCTGCTTCGGCTTCATCCTCGAATCCAGCGGATTCGGCGACTCGCGTCGACTGGCGGGACAATTCTATTTCCGCGAACTGCGCGTGCTGAAGGTCATGTTCACCGCCATCGTGGTAGCGATGTTGCTGGTGTTCTGGTCCACGGCGCTGGGGCTGCTGGATTTCGACGACATCATGGTCAAGGAAACCTGGCTCTGGCCCGGCATCGTCGGCGGTTTCATCATGGGTGTGGGTTTCATCCTGGGTGGCTACTGCCCCGGCACATCGCTGGTCAGCGTCGCCACGCTGAAGGTGGACGGGATGTTCTTCCTGCTGGGCCTGGTCGTCGGGATACTCGCCTTCGGCGAAACCATCGGGTACATCAACGCGTTCTGGAATTCCAGCTATCTGGGGCGTTTCATTCTGCCCGAGCTGTTCGGACTCGATATCGGCGTGGTAGTGGTACTCGTGGTCTGTCTCGCCATCGCCATGTTCCTGGGCTTCGGCTGGATCCAGCAGCTGCTGTACGGACGGGGTGATCCGGAATGAGTGGCCTGGTTAACCCGCGCAGCCTGGGTGCCGCGGGCCTGCTCGCGGCTGCGCTCGCGCTCGCGCTGCACGGCCAGCCCGACCTGGCGCAGAAATGGGCCTACCTGGCGCCCGAATACGGTAACCGCCTGGAGTACCGCGAGGTCTACATCGATCCGGCCGAGCTGCTGCATCTGATGAACGACGACTACATCGAGCTTATCATCTACGACGTCCGCGACGAGCGCGACTGGAACATTTTTCACCTGGTGGACGCCGAGCGCATCGCATTGGCGGACCTGCCGGCGCAACGCCAGCGCCTGCGCGGGCTCTCCGAGCTGGGGGTGGTGGTGATCGTCAGCAACGACGAAATCCAGGCCACCGAGGCCTGGAAGCGGCTGATGGCGCTGGCGAAGCCCAATGTCTACATACTGGAAGGCGGGATCAACCACTGGCTCAATATCTACGGCGTGACCGACGAGGAACATGCCGAGCACGGCATTGCGAGCCTCGCCCGTCCGGACGGTACGCTGCGACACCCCTTCAAGCTGGCACTGGGCGCGCGACACGCGGCCGCGCGCCCGGACGAACACAGCGCGCCGCAGCGCGAATACACCGCGAAGGTCCGCCTGCTGAAGCAGGTGAAAAAGGCCGGCGGCTGCGACTAGACGCCCCTACCGGAGAGCCGCACACCATGAACCCGAAACGACTGTTGCCGATCTGCCTGCTCGCGTGGTGTGCGATCGCACTTGGCGCCGCGGCGGAAACCGCCGACGAGAACCCCTGCGCAGGCATGGCGGATGGGGAAATCATGGGCGTGGACGTCTGCAGCGAATGCCATGAAGACAAGGTCGAGGGTATGCGCGCGAACCCGCACGGCCAGCCGGCCGATGCGCGCACCCCGTTCGGCAGCCACGGCTGCGAGACCTGCCACGGCCCGGGCACCATCCATTTCGACGTGGAAGGCAACTGCATCATCAGTCTGCGCGGCAAGTTCGGCGAGTCCGTGGAGATGCGCAACGACATCTGCCTGGACTGCCATGCCGCACAAAAGCTGCACTGGCCCGGCAGCACCCACGAGAGCGAGGACCTGGCCTGCACCAGCTGCCACGGCATCCACACACCGAGTGGCGTGCTGGACCGTGCGACCCAGGCCGAGGTGTGCTTCAAGTGCCACAAGGATGTGCAGGCCCAGACCTACCGGCCGTCCACCCATCCGATCCGCGACGCCAAGGTGATCTGCAGCGACTGCCACGACCCGCACGGCACCGTGGCGGCGGCCGATCTGAAGCAGCCGGGCATCAACGAGACCTGCTACACCTGTCACGCCGAGAAGCGCGGGCCCTTCCTGTGGGAGCACTTCCCGGTCACCGAGGACTGCACCCTGTGTCACGAGGCGCACGGTTCCGTCCACGAGAATCTGCTGAACCGGCAGCGCCCGCAGCTCTGCCAGCAATGCCACCAGAGCGATACCGGCGCCGGGGGCCGGCAGCATTACCGCAGGTTGCTGGATTATGTCGATCCCGACCCCGCACGCGGCCGCTTCATAGTCGGCGAGAGCTGCAGCAACTGCCACTCTCAGGTCCACGGCTCGAATCACCCGTCCGGGGCGTTCCTGTTGCGCTGAGCCGACCACGAAACCCATTACAGGTAACCGGCCATGAAACCGTACATAGCGACCATCAGCCTGTTGTGCACGACCCTGCACCCGTTGACCGGCCACGCCCAGGACGTGGCCGCCGCGGAGGAATCCGCACCGCCGCTGTACAGCGCGGTGGAATTCGGCCTCGGCTACAGCAGCGCCGACGCCTTCCGCTTCGGCCGCTACAGCGGCCTGACCGACGCCGGCCCGTTCCTGCTCGGCGACATCGATGCGCGCCACTACACGGAAGACGGCGGCTTCTGGCGTGCACGCGGCACGAACCTGGGCCTGGATTCGCGCTACTTGCGGCTGGAAGCCGGCCAGCGCGGCCGGCAGCATTACTTCCTCGAGTATGACAGGCTGCCCAACAACGAGACCGATACCGCGCGCACCCCGTTCCTGGGGGTCGGCACCGGCACCCTGACGCTGCCCGCCGGCTTCAGCATGGCCGGTGTGAACGGTCTCCTGCTGCCCTTCGACATCGAGACCACGCGCGAACGCATCGGGCTCGGCGCCACCTTCATCCCGCGCCGCCACTGGAGCCTGGACGTCGCCTATCGCCACGAAACCCGGGGCGGCGTCGACCGGATCGGCAGCGTCATCAGCAACGGTGCCGGTGGTGGTAACGGCGGTGGTGGCAACGGCGGCGGTGGCAACGGCGGCGGTGGCAACGGCGGTGGCGGCGGCGGCGGGAATGGCCTGCTCGGCAACGCCACGGCGGCACTGCTGCCCGAACCCATCGATTACACCACCCGGCTGGTGGATGTGACCCTGAACTATGCCCGGGGCAAGGGCAGCCTCGAGCTCGGCTATCACCTGTCACTGTTCGACAACGGCAACCGCGCGCTGACCTGGGAGGACCCCTTCGCACCCGGCAGCTTCGGCAGTCAGGCGCTGGAACCTGACAACGAGTTTCATCAGCTGACGCTCACGGGCAGTTACGCCCTGCCCTACAAGAGCCAGGTCACGGCTTTCCTCTCCCGCGGCCGCATGTCCCAGAACGACGCCTTCCTGCCTTACACCGTCAATCCCGCCGTCGTCACCGCACCGCTGCCGCGCACGTCGTTCGACGGCGAGGTCTGGGTGACGACAGCCCAGCTGGCGCTGAGCAGCCGGCCGGCGAGCCGGCTGCGCCTGAATGCCCGTTACCGTCACGATGCGCGTGACAACAACTCGCCGATCGACACCTACGACTACATCGTGGCCGATTCCGACCCCGGCACGCCGCTGGCCAACCGTCCGCTTGGCTACGCGCGCAACCAGCTTGACCTGTCCGCCAACTACCGCATCAATACCGCGATGAGCCTGCGCGGCGGCTACCAGTACGACGATATGTCGCGCGACTATGCGAACGCCGAGCGCGCCGACACCAAGGAACATACCCTGTTCGCGAAGTGGAAGGTGGAACCGCACGAGAAGGTCGACCTCGACCTGCATGCCGAGACCGGCAGGCGCGACGGCAGCAACTACCAGCCCCCGATCGGCGACAACCCCGCCCTGCGCAAGTACCACCTGGCCGACCGCGACCGCATCCGGACCGGCGCAGCGCTCACGGTGATGCCCACCGACCGGCTGGACCTCACTGCCAGCGCCGACTATATCCGCGAGGACTACGACAATTCGGTGATCGGCCTGACCGCGGCGACCCGGCCGACCTGGACAGTGGACGTCGCCTGGCGGCCGCACGACGCCGTCACCACCCATGCCTGGTACACGCGCGAGGCCATCGAATCGAGCCAGGCCGGCAGCGAGGCGGGCACGCCTGTGCCCGACTGGAATGCGGATTTCGATGACACCGTGCACAGCGCGGGACTCGGCGCGCGCATCTCCGGCATCCGCAGCAAGTGGGACATCGGGGCCGACCTCGCCTACACCCGCACCAGCGGCGCGGTCACGCTCACGAATCTCGCCCCGCCGTTCACCGTCGATCCCTTCCCCGACCTGGCGTCCACGCTGAGCAGCCTGAAGCTCTGGACGCTGTATCATTACCGCAGGAACCTGTCCTGGAGTCTGGGCTACCGCTACGAACGTTATCGCGCGGACAACTGGGCCCTGGACAACCTGCAGGCCGACAGTGTCAACAACCTGTTGCTACTGGACGAGGAGACAGCGGACTACGACGTCCATGTCGTTACAGCGTCCGTGCGCTACCACTTCTGACCCTTATCCTGCGGGCTTGCGCCACAAAAAAACGGGGCCGCGACTTGCGGCCCCGTTTGTCCATCCGCAGCGGGCGGAATCACTTGACGTGGCAGAGCTTGCACTTCTTCTCCAGCGGCCCGGCCTCGCCACCGTGCGCCACCGTGTACTCGTGGCAACCGACACAGGTCGAGTGGAACGCCGTCTTGACCTTCGGCGCCGTGCCGTCCGCGCTGCCGTGGCACTCATGGCAGGCCTTGACCCGGTCGTCGCCGGCCTGCAGGGTGTGGTGACAGGTCGTGCACTCCGTGACACTGAGTTCGGCATGCATCTTGTGCAGGAACGTCACCGTACCCAGTTTCGTCTCGAAATGAATGACCTCCTTGTCGGCGGGAATGGCCAGGTCCCCGGCCAGCGTGACGGTCGGCAGGCACAGCAGCGCGGCCAGCAGTAACAGCAGGTTTCGCAACATAGCAACGGCTCCAGGTTGGGGCCCGCCGCATTCCCGCGGCAGGCCGTGTCATCAATGTCGTTACTGACATCCGGGCGCTCCGCCGCCGGCGACGACCGCGGGATGTCGTGACGCGCCCATTGTAGCAACTGCCCGCCGGCCGGACAGTGCGATTACGCAATTCCGCTGGCGCGCGCCACGCCTGGCCGGCGGGCCATGGCGACCGGTGGCTGGGTTTAACGGCGCACCGGAAAATGGACTACCATAGTCCGCGACAGCACCCGGAGCCTGCCCGCAGGCGCGGGTGCTGCGGACCGGCGGCAGCCCGGGCCGCGGCAGCGCCCGCCGGTCACGCATGCCCCGGGCGATCTCCCGCCAGCAGACGGAGGTACCGGCCATGCATGTAACCCTCGTGCACGTACGCGTGAAACCCGGGCATGTCGATGCATTCATCGCGGCCACGCGCCGTAATCACGCAGCCGCGGTACAGGAACCGGGCAACCGCCGTTTCGACGTGCTGCAGTCGTCCGACGATCCGACGCGGTTCGTCCTCTACGAGGCCTATGCCAGCGCAGCGGACGCCCGTGCGCACAAGGACACGGCGCACTACCTGGCGTGGCGGGACGCCGTGGCGGACTGGATGGCAGAGCCGCGTCGCGGCGATGCCTATACCGGCCTCTGCCCGCAGGAAGGCTAGTGACCCCGGGCGCATTCTCCATCGCGCGCCTGCCGCGTATCGAATTCGGCAGCGGCGCATTCGCCCGGGTCGCGGAGATCGTCGCCCGCCACGGCCGCGTCGTGATGCTGGTGACCGGCGCACGCTCCTTTCCCGGCACCCCGCGCTGGGAGACGCTGCTCGCCGCGCTCGGGGCACGGTCGCTGACCTGGCATCATGTCGGCATTGCGGGCGAACCCTCGCCGCAGCTGATCGACGCCATCGTGGCGGAACATGCCGATTCCGGCATCGACGTGGTACTGGGCGTGGGCGGCGGCAGCGCGCTGGATGCGGCCAAGGCGATCGCCGGCCTGCTGCGGGTCCAGCGCAGCGTCATGGACTATCTCGAGGGGGTCGGACCCGAATTGCCCTATACCGGCCCGACCGTGCCGCTGATCGCCGTGCCCACCACCGCCGGGACCGGCAGCGAGGCCACCAAGAATGCCGTGCTCAGCACCGCCGGCCACGACGGCTTCAAGAAATCGTTCCGCGCCGACCAACTGGTCGCCGAATACGCGGTGGTCGATCCCGATCTGCTGGCGACCTGCCCGCCGCACGTCATCGCCGCCAACGGCATGGATGCGCTGACCCAGCTGCTGGAATCGTTCGTATCGCTGCGCGCCAATGCCTTCACCGATTCGCTCGCCGCCAGCGGCCTACAGGCTGCGCGCGACGGCCTGCTGCCATGGTACGAAAGCGGGGGCGCGGACCTGCCGGCCGCCCGAGCGCGCATGGCCTATGCCGCGCTGCTGTCGGGGATCACCCTCGCCCAATGCGGGCTGGGCTCTGTGCATGGCCTGGCAGCGCCGCTGGGCGCCTGCTATCCGATCCCGCACGGCGTGGTCTGCGGTACGCTGGTCGCCACCTGTACCGCCGTCAACATCGAGGCCCTCAGGGCGCGCGCGACGGACGCTATCGCACTCGATAAATACGCCGAGGCGGCCGCCATCCTCTGCGGCCAGACGTTCAGCAGTCGCGAGGCGGCCTGGCGGGCGCTGGTCAAACTCCTCACGGACTGGACCGCGCGCCTCGAGCTGCCACGGCTTGGCGCATACGGCCTGACCGGCGCCGGTCTCGATCACGTGGTCGCGCACGCGCGCGGCAGCAGCATGAAGACCAATCCCGTCGTGCTGACCGATGACGAGATCAGGGCCTGCCTGCAGGAACGGCTGTGACCGGCAACCGCGGTGTGTACCGCCGGCGCCCGACTCGCCCGGCAGGCGCGTGCGGCATGCCAGGCACCCGGCTCTGGTGCATGGCGGCGGCGCTGCTCGCCGCGCTGCAGCTCGCTGGCAGCTGCAACGCCGCGGCGGAGGCGGTCGGGGTGACACGCGCCCAGACCGCCACGGCCGTTGCACGCGGTCTCGACTGGATCGACCGGCACCCGGCGAGCATCGCGGACGGCGGACTGGCCGACATCCTCGATGAAGGCGTCGGCTTCCGGGTACTGTCGCTGCAACCTGGGGACCCCACCGCCCGCGCAGGCTTCTCCGCCCGCTTCGCCGCACGGATGGCCACGCTCGGGGCACTGCCCGAATTCGCACAGTGGACCGCCGCCGGACAGAAACAGCTGACCGACTACTATCATCTGGTGCTGGCGGCCTACCTGATGCGCGAGTCAGGCAACCCGACGGCACTGCAACCGCTCATCGTGACCCAGGCCCAATGGGCACTGGCCAACTCTCCGCGCTGCGATCCCAGCAAGCGGCTGAGCATCGCCCTGTACCTGACGCGCCTTGACGCGGAGCCCGGCATTTCCCTGCCCGCCGCGCTCGCCGCCAGCCGCAGCGCACGCATCGCCGACGGGCATCCCCCCGCCCTCCCAGCCGGCACTGCCGATCCGGCCCAGCGCCGCGCCGCCGAGCTGGCGCTGTACGGACTGGTGCATGAAATCGTGGCGCTGACCGATTTCGGCAGCGTACCGGCACCACCCTGGCTGGACGGGCGCCGCGCCGCGCTGGCTGCATACCTCGTCCAGGCGATCGCCTGGGCCGCGGCAGAGGAAAACATCGATCTGCTCTCGGAACTCGCGCTGACGGCCGCGTTCATCGAGGCACCGCTGCAGGAACTGTTGCCGGATATCCTGCAGCTGCTGGTGTCGGCCCAGCAGGCGGACGGCAGCTGGGGCCAGAGCCGCACCGTGCGTGCCAACGCCTTCCGTCACGCCGTGTTCACTGCCACCACGGCGCTCCGGGGCCTGCAGAACGGGAACGACACGGTCCCGGACCGGCACCTCCCGCCCGGCCGCCCCGCCACCCCCTGACCGGGCGTTTCCGGCGCTGGGGCCGCGGTTTGACTGCCGGAAAACCGCCAGGCATTCCAAATTTAGGTAAAAATCGAGTATAACCAATATATAAATGCTCACGGACGCGCCGCGCGCCGGTCCCGCCGGGAGCAACCAAGAGAACCAGATATTCCGGAGCCACCGGTGAAAGCTGCCTATATCCTCGCCTGGATGACCATCCTCGCCTTCGTCGCCTGGAGCGGCAACCTGCTGATGGAAATCCAGACGAATTGGGAGGATACGAACGAGATCCATGCCTGGCACGATGATCTCGACATCCTGCGACTGACGCTGCAGAACCTCAACCGGCCCGGCAATGACGTGCTGGAACACTACTACGTCGAGCGCAACCGGCAGGCACTGGCGCGCTACACCAGGGATTACGAGCAGTCGCTGACCGCGGTCGAACGCTGGAGCGTCAGTGACAGCGAGTTGCAGCCGCTGGTCAATAGCCTCAAGCGCGAGCAGGCCGGGCTGATGCGCTACGCGAACGAGATCCTCGTCCAGGCCGAGCAGCGCGAGCAGCTGCGCACGGGCGGCGCCGAACAGGAAGCCATCCGGGAGAAGGAGACCACGGCCGCGACCGCCATGGCGCGCATGGACCAGGCCTTCCAGAACTGCCTGCAGCTGCTGCTCTCGCTCGAGGAAGCCGTAGAGGTGCGGGATCATCTGCTGGAGTCGCAGCAACGCTGGCACTTCAAGCAGCTCTACCTCATGCTGTTCGTCGCCCTGCTGGCATCGGGACTCAGCGTGGAACTGGTGCGGCGCACCATGCGCCAGCGCGAGGCGCTGCGCGATAGTTCCGCACGCATCAATGCGATCATGAACAACGTGGTCGACGGCATCATCACGGTCGACGACACGGGCCGGATCGAGTCCTCCAACCCTGCCGCCGATGCGCTGTTCGGCCAGCAGGAACGGACCCTGGTCGGACAGCAGTTCACGGACCTGCTCGGCAACTGCTGCCGGGCGCGTTACCAGGAACTGGTCGCGGGCAATATGGATACCGTGAGGGAGCCGTTCCCCCTCACTTCCTGCGAGGATACATCCAGATGCGGACACGCGGCCTGTTTCCCGATGGAACTCGCCCTGAGCCACGTGACCGTGCAAGGCCGCCACCTGCGGGTGCATATCATCCGCGATATCACCGCCCGCAGGCAGGCGGAACGCGAGCTGCGCCAGGCGGCGAGCGTATTCGAAAATATCAATGAGGGCATCATGGTCACCGACGCGCAGGGCGCCCTGCTCTCCGTCAACCCCGCCTTCACCGCGATGACCCAGTACAGCCGGGAGGAGGTGCTGGGCAAGACGCCGCGCATCCTGCATTCCGGCCGCCACGACCGCGAGTTCTACCGGGATATGTGGCAGGCGATCATCGAGAACGGCCAGTGGCAGGGCGAGATCTGGAACCGGCGCAAGAACGGTGAGATCTATCCCCAGTGGCTGACCATCAATGCCGTCAAGGATGGCAACGGACAGCTCATCAACTACCTGGGCGTCACCTGGGACATCACGGAACTGAAGTCTTCCGAACGCATGAAGGAGGAATTCATCACCACCGTGAGCCATGAACTGCGCACCCCGCTGACCTCGGTGCTCGGCTCCCTCGGCATGCTGATGCAGGGTGACGGCGGGCCGATTCCGGAGCAGGCGCGCCGACTGATCCAGATGGCCTACAGCAACAGCGGCCGGCTGGTGCGGCTGGTCGGCGACATCCTGGATTTCGAGAAAATGTCGACGGGCAGGATGAACTTCCACCTCCGGACGCTCAAGCTCATGCCGCTCATCCAGCAAACCATCGAAAGCAACAGGACGCTGTCCGAGCAGTCCGGCATCAGTATCGAGCTGGTGGAAGCGCTGGATGATGTCCGGATAACCTGCGACGCGGAACGCCTGATGCAGGCCGTCACGAACCTGCTGTCGAACGCGATCAAGTTCTCGCCGCGGGGCAGCCGGGTCGAGGTCGCGGTGTGCCGCCGGCATCCGATGATCCGGATCGCGGTCTCCGATCAGGGTCCCGGCATTCCGGAGCAGTTCCGTCCCGAGATCTTCGAGAAGTTCACGCAGCTGAATGACAGGCATCAGGAACAGAAAGGCGGCATCGGCCTGGGCCTGAGTATTGCGAAGCTCATCGTCCAGAAGCACAATGGTGTGATTGACTTCGAATCCGAGCCCGGTGTGCGCACGACCTTCTTCATCGATCTGCCCGAACTGCGATCGATCAGCGGCGGGAAAGCCGTTGCACCACCGCGCCGGAACAAGATCAAACGCCCCGCCGGCTGACAGGTCCGAATGCAATGCCGCAGGGTCGAATTGAACAACAACACCATGGACATCCGATGAAGGTTCTTGTCGTTGAAGATGACGCGGATATCAGCAACCTGCTGACCTACTATTTCGAGGCCAAGGGCCACGATGTGGTGATCGCGCGTGATGGACTGGATGCGCTGCGGCAGTTCAAGGAGGCGCAGCCGGAGCTCATTCTCCTGGATGTGATGCTGCCCAAGCTGGACGGCTGGGCGGTACTGGAGGCCGTACGCGCGCAAAGCAGCGTCCCCGTGATCATGCTCACCGCACTGGGCGACACCGAGGACGTCGTTACCGGCCTGTCACTCGGCGCCGACGATTACCTGCGCAAACCCTTCGAGATACGCGAACTCGAGGCGCGCATCAGCAGCATCCAGCGGCGTGTGGTGCAGGCGGCACCGGACCTGATGCAGTGCGGCCACATCACCATCGATGACCGTTCCAAATCGGTAGCGATCGACGGCAACGACATCCCGCTCTCGCCCAAGGAATACGAAATGCTGAAGCTGCTGGCGAGCGATCCCGGGCGCGTCTTCACCAACGCCGAGATCATCGATCATGTGTGGGAAGGCCAGGGCCGGGCGACCAGTGTCGATGTCAAGCAGTGCATCTATCACCTGCGTAATCGCATCGAGCAGAATCCGCAGGCGCCGCAACTGATTCAGAACGTCAAGGGCTTCGGTTACAAGCTCGTGGTCTGATTCCGACGCCGGAATCAGGGCGTTTTACTCATTTTCTACCGACGCTTGACTCCGAATCTACAGAGTCGCCATACCACTGTGATGGCAACTTCAGTAATGTAGGAATCGGTGAGTCAAGTCCCGCCACACGCGCCTGACCCGGTCGCAGGACGACCCGCAGCACGCCTAGCTGACGGCAGGCCGGACCCGGCGGAGCGTGGTATGATCCGCTGCAAGCGGGGGCATGACACCGCACCCTCCCCGTCGGCCTGCGGCCGCGGAACGAGGCGATGACAAGAACAACAGGGGAGCAAGCGGCAATGGATGCCCGGAAAGATCGCAGACAACGGCTGACGGACCGCCGGAAGTTCACCGGGGTTACCGACACTCCGTCCCGGGACAATCGCAAAATCCCCGACCGGCGCCTGAACAATATCAGGGTTGAATGGATCGACGAGGTCCCTATCGGTCATTGACATTCACAGCATGGTATGCGCGGTGCCTGACCACTTCCCCGAGTTCGGCACCGCCAATCAGACCAGACGAAATTCCAGCGGGTGCGTCTGCGTCTGAATCCTGAACCCCCGTCCAAGACGGGGGTTTTTTTATCCTGCCGGCCGGAGCATGTCGGCCCTGGGGTGCCGTCAGGGCTGGCTCTGGCGGGCCACAAAGCGGTCGATGAGCGTGCGCATGCCGGCGGAAGTCCATTCCCGCGGCCCCAGGGCACGACCGGCGATGGCACCGTCACGATCGATCAGATAGGTTATGGGGACACCCCAGCTCCAGTAGCGCGGACTGATCTCGCCATCCCCGGCGCGGTAAACCGGCAGGGTCACGCCCAGGTCCGCCGCATAGCGGCCGATCTCCGGCGCGGCGTCGCGGCCGTCGATGGCAACCAGCACCACCGCGACATCGGCGTCCGCCAGCCGCTCCGCCAGCGCCTGTATGAGCGGGAGTTCCTGGCGGCAGGACGTACACCAGGTCGCCCAGAAATGCAGAATGACCGGACGACCGCGCAGGGCGGCGAGCTGCAGCGATTCGCCCGCGCGCCCCGACAGCACGAAGTCCGGCGCGGCTTCCGCGAGCCGCTGCATCTGCTGGGTCGCGAGGGTGGCATCATCCAGCGCCGCCGCCGGCAGCACGGCCAGCCATAGCGTCAGGGCGATCAGCAGGCGCATGGCTTGGGCGCTAGAACAGGTAGGTGGCGGCGCCGAACAGCTTGTAGTCCTCGCCCAGCTGGATCTCGTTGACGTCGTGATACACGGCATGCTGGTAGGTGAACTCGAAGATCCAGTGCTGCGCCACCTGATACTGCAGGCCCGGTGTCAGGTAGATCGTGTGCCCGCCCGTGTCATCCAGCGTAACGCCGTCGAGTTTCTCCTTGCCGCGCACCTCGCCATTCACGCCGAGCGCGACAAACAGGGCATTCGCGCCGCTGCCGCTGGCGGCCGGGGTGAGCCGGTATTTGCCGGTCACGTCGTAGTTGAGCGAATGGCCGAACTGATGCGAGAGATCGCCGGTTTCACCCTTGCCCGGTATCGATGCCAGCAGGTTGGCGGACAGTGCCAGGCGTCCTTGTGCGTGATCGACCGAGACGCCGAACAACAGGTCGGTGGAGCCGGTACCGGGCTGAAGATGGGCATCGAGGAATTCGTCCTGGTCGCCGTGCCGGCGGGTACTGCCGGTCGGCAGCTTGATGCCCAGGACGCCGGCCAGCAAGGTGGTGCTGTCCAGGGTATGCCTGGTATGGAAGGTGTAGCGCCCCAGCAGCGACAGGTCGCCGATGCCGCGGGCGTCGCCGGTGATATCCTCGCGTTCCGGGTCGCCGCCGGGACCTATGGCCAGCTCCCCGTTACCCCGGGTCTGGCGCAGCGGCAGCGTGGCCAGTACCAGCAGGCGCTCGGAGACACTGTAGAAACCAGAGACTTCCGTCGTCCAGTATTCCTCGGTGACACCGGGATTGCCGAGTTCGCTGTCACCCGCATAGATGGAATCGAGCAGCGTGTAACGCTGCGCCACCCGCACGCCGGCGCCGGTCTGCGTCTGGAGCGGTGAGATACCCTGGCCGATGAGGCAGTAGTCGCAGGCATGGACCTGGGTAGCGAATACGGCGGCGCCGGCCACCAGTACAGGCAGATAACGAAACATAGGAATTTCCCCCTGGTAATGGACGCATTCGTAGTGTGCGCCTTCAGTTCCATCTTAACCGGGGGCATCCTGCGCTTACCTGCGACACAGTGTCGCACAGGGACACCGGCGCTGCCTGCCCGCGTGAACGCGACGCTGCCCTGCCGCGCAACCGCAACCCGTGCCGGCGCCAGGCCTGCGCGTCAGGCCACCTCGGTCAGGCGGTTCGTGATCAGGCGGCGCAACGGGGGCAGACGATTGCCCGCCACCAGCAGGGCGCGCCGCGCCACCCGCGCCAGCGGATCCGTCCGGGTATACAGCCGCACCAGCGCATTGGTGCCGAGATAGACCGGCCGGGTCGCCCGGACATGCGCGCTGTGGTAGCCGTGCAGGACACCCGCGCCGGCAAAGTCCCGGCCCGCGGCGTGCGCCCTGCCCACTGCCTGCGCCAGGGTGTGCGCGCCGCGCAGGCCGAAATTGAAACCGTGTGCCGTCACCGGATGCATGCCGACGGCCGCATCGCCCACCAGTACGCAGCGACGGGCATGAAAGCGTTCGGCGTAGACCGCCACCAGGGGATACGGGAACAGCGCGCTGACCAGGCGCATGGCACCCAGGCGGTGATCGATGCGACGCGCGATGTCATGCGCGAATTCCGCCGGCGGCATGGCGAGCACGGCAGCGCTGTCCTGCGCATCCAGCGTGATGACCACCGAGCAGCAGTTGCCATTGAGCGGCAACACGGCGAGCGTACGGTCGTACTGGAAACATTCCCACGCGATGCCTGCATGCGGCGACTCGCAGGCCATCCGGCACACGATGCAGGTACGCCCGAAGTCGTGCATCGAAGCCGCGATCCCCAGCATACGCCGCACAGCGGAGAAGCGGCTGTCCGCCGCCACCAGCAGCGCCGCAGTCAGCGTGCGCCCATCGGCGAGCCTGATCCAGGCCTGCTGCCGGTCGCTGCCGGCAGCGCACACCTCGGCGTCGGTCAGCAGCGTGACGCGGCGGCAGTCCTGCACCGCCGCCCAGGCGCTGCGGCGGATCAGGTGGTTGGAGACCATAAAGCCGAGGCTCCCGACACCGGATACGCCACGATCGAAGTGCAGTGCGTACGGCGAATCGCCGTTGCTGACCCGCGCGGCGGCGACGGGCGCAATCGCCGCCGGATCGATCCGGTCCCACATGTCCGCCTGCTGCATGATCCGGCGCGACAAGTGGGTGAGTGCGATCTCGCGCCCGTCATAGGCGGGATCCGCCAGCGTCCGTGCGTCGGTCTTTTCGACGACCGCGACAGTGAGTCCGGTATCGGCCAGCAACCGCGCACAGGCAAGCCCTGCCGGCCCGCCGCCGGCAATCAGCACGTCGTAGTCAGTCTGTTGCATGTGATGCATCTCCGCCAGGTGCAGGAACCGCGGCGACATCCGCCCGGACGCGGCCGCCGGACCATTCTACACACCGCTCCCCGCGCTGTCCGTCCTGCGCCTGCGACCTGGAATCGGTCCAGCGGGAAACTGCGTGCGGCAGGGTGACCGCCCCGGGATGCATGCCGACTACGTAGTTATCCGGATACTTTCATAGCGGACAATCCCCTAGGCTTGACCGTAATCGGTGGGATGGTGCGGGGTCCGGGCCAGGGGCAAGCGGATGCTCCCGCTCCGAGAAGGAACGATGCAGATCAGGACCGTATTGAATGGAACCCGGCGAACCCTGAAGATCTGGGTGTGCGAAACACTCGATGTCCAGCTGCACGCGGCATTCGCCAACACCGCCGTCGTTGCCAATTACACCCTGATCGACGACATCGAGATCGATCTGCAGCATACCCGCGTCATCCGCGATTCCGGCCTGGCCCTGCTGATGATGCTGCAGCACAAATGCGCCCGGCACTGCAGCCGTATCCGGCTCGTCAACTGTTCAGAGGAGCTGCGGTCCCGACTCTTGCTGAACAACCTGGCCGGCCACTTCCAGATCGCCTGAAGCAGCGGACTGCCGCAGCCCGGACCGCCCAGCGCCAAACGCGCTGCCGTCACGATTCCCGCTACGCAGGCCCTGCCGCGCTCGCTGCGCGCAGCCCGTCGCACTGCAGCGATGCCGTCGTAACCAACACCTGCCCGTAGTACAGACGCGCCGGCCGGTGGTCGCGGAAGGCGCACGCCGCCCCGACATCCCGCACCCTGCACAGAACAAAACCTGTGCGCAGGAATCAAACCCGTCACTGACCGTATCCGACGCTGTCAGCCCTCAACGCCCCGCGTTAGCGCATGCGGCAATCGACAGCGATTCCGGCAAGGAGTGACCCATGTCTGCCAGCCAGCCCCTTCACCCACGGTCAGCAACCGTTATCCCGCCGCCCCCCTTGACCCTGTCCTCCGCACCGGATACACGCTCCGACCAGGAGGGGAACTGACCATGCCTGCCTGGGAGCACATGGATTTCTGGAACCTGCTGGCGCTGCTGCTGACGCTGACGGCGCTGTTCGGTTACCTGAACGATCGCTGGCTCAGGCAACCGGCGGTGATCGGCATCATGCTGCTGGCGCTGCTGTTCTCGCTGCTGCTGATCAGCCTGCATCACCTCGGCGTGGACCTGAGCCGGCCGGCGCGCGCCCTGCTCACCCAGGTGCATTTCGAGAAGACGCTGCTGCACGGCATGCTCGGCTACCTGCTGTTCGCCGGCGCCTTGCAGATCGATGTCGGCCGGTTACGCCACAGCGCCTGGGTCGTGACGGCGCTGGCGACAGTCGGGACACTGCTCTCCACACTGCTGATCGGCACCATCGCCTACGGCACCCTGCACTGGATCGGCCTGCAGGCGCCGGTGGCGGCCTGCATGCTGTTGGGTGCGCTGATCTCGCCGACGGACACCGTGGCCGTACTCGCCATCCTCAAGCATGTGGGGGCGCCGCGCACCCTCGAGATCCAGATTGCCGGCGAGTCCCTGTTCAACGACGGTATCTCGCTGACGCTGTTCATCCTGTTCTTCGCGATGACCTATCAAAATGCCACGACCTCGTGGCCCGCCATACTGGCAATCTTCTCCCGGGAGGTGTTCGGGGGCATCCTGCTCGGCGCCGCGCTGGGCTGGGGCAGCTTCTACCTGATGCAAAGGGTCGGTGACAACACCGCTGTCATCCTGCTCTCACTGGCGGTGGCCAGTGGCGGCTTTGCCCTGGCACGGCAGCTGGACGTCTCCGCACCGCTTGCCATGGTCGTGGCCGGACTCGTCGTGGGCCACCAGGGTCGCCGACATGCGCTGACGCTGGCCGGACGCGACCGGCTGGACCTGTTCTGGCAGGTCGTGGACGATATCCTCAACGCCATCCTGTTCCTGCTCATCGGGCTCGAAATCCTCGCCCTGCCGTCGCACGGCGTCTATCTCGGTGCAATCCTCGTCCTGATACCCGTCACCCTGATCGCCCGCGGCATCAGCACCGGCCTACCGTGGCTGCTGCTGCGGCGCCGGCATCACTTCGATGCTGGTGCGCTGCCCGTGCTGGTCTGGGGCGGGCTGCGCGGCGCGCTGTCCGTGGCCATGGCACTGTCGCTGCCCGCCGGCGACATCCGCGACGCCATCGTCGCGATCACCTATGGCATCGTGGTGTTCTCCATCCTGGTTCAGGGCACCACCATCCGTCCACTGATCGCGCGGTGGATGACCGCGCCAGGGGAGCACTAGACAATGCCGGGCGACGCGGGAACATCGGGACGCTGAGCCCTGCCATCCGGCCCGGGCGTCTGCGGAATTCCGGTGCTTGCGCTGATACTGGAACTGCTACCGCGCCGACAGACCCGAATTGCCCGCAGCCGACACCGTCTGGCAGGCCGGCGCCGAGATCATGATCATCGCGCGCACGGCCACGCTCGCCGCCATCGAAAAACTCTTCACTGACAGCTGATGTGCCGCCTGACGGCTGGCGCGCGAATTCAGGCGGCGTGTGACGTCGGCTGCACCTGCTGCAGGTTCGCGGCAACGAAGCTCCAGTCGACGAGCTTCCAGAACGCAGCCAGATACTCGGCGCGCGCATGGCGGTAGTCGATGTAATAGGCGTGCTCCCAGACGTCGCACGCCAACAGCGGCACCTGGCCTGTTGCCAGCGGGGTATCCGCGTTGGCAGTGCTGACGATTTCCAGCCGCCCGCCGTCCGCAGCCACGAGCCAGGTCCAGCCGGAACCGAAGGTACTGACCGCTGCACGCGCAAACTGCAGCTGGAAATCATCCAGCGAACCGAAGCGTGCGGCGAGCGCTTCCCGCAGCTGCGTTGCAGGCCGGGCGGCCTGTGGTGTTAGACAGCGCCAGTAGAAGGCGTGATTCCAGGCCTGGGCCGCGTTGTTATACACGGCGCTGCTGCGATCTGCTGCAGGCCGGGTGGCACGGACCAGCGCCTCGAGCGACACCTGCTCGAAGTCCGTACCCTTGACGAGTTCGTTCAACTTGTCCACGTAGGCGCGGTGGTGCTTGCCGTAGTGGTAATCGAGGGTTTCACGCGAGAGATAGGGCTCGAGTGCATCGTGACGATAGGGAAGTTCGGGTAAGGTATGCATGGCTGTCCTCCTGTCCGGATGCGGACCTGTCCATCCAGGTCCCACCTGCTGCCATGCAGCAACGGTGCCAATTGCCCGGAGCGCTGCAATCGCGGCGGCGGGCGGGCGCGCCCCCGCTGCAGTTGCGTAATATTGCCCGTAGTGCGGGAAATAATCCGCAGCGCCGCGTGCGTGTCCCGACTGCCGCGTTCAGGGAACATGCAGTTTCCAGACCGCGCGCATGCGCCGGCGGAACGGCACCCAGGGTCTGAGCACCGCTTCGGCTGGCGCGGCTGCACGACAACGGCCGGAAATACCCTCACAGCTGTGCGCTGAGCCCGATGATGCCGACCAGGATCAGATAAACGGCAACGATGTAGTTCAGCAAGCGCGGCATGACCAGGATCGCGATGCCGGCCAAGAGTGCAAGCCAGGGTGAGAACAGCAACAAATCGAACGTCATCATCAGCTTCTCCGTTGCGGCGTGTAGGACCGATCACCCGCCGTCCCCGACCCGCATCAGCCAGCCGGGTCGACGGTGTGCTAATGCGCCAGACCGGGTAGCAGCACGCCGAGACCGCGGGTGATGAACTCGACGGCGATGGCCGCCAGGATCAGCCCCATGATCCGGCTCGCGATATTGAGGCCGGTCGTACCCATTACCCGCGCAACGGGTAGCGCCGCGCGCAGCGCCGCCCAGACGGCAGCGGCGACGATCAGCCCGATCACGATCAGCGCAATCCTGTGGGCAGCGGAAGCATCCTGGTGCGAGTAGATGATGACGGTGCTGATCGCCCCGGGGCCGGCCAGCAGCGGCAGCGCGAGCGGAACCACCGCAATATCCTCCTTGCCACGCGCCTCCTCCGCTTCGTCATCCGTATGCCTGGCACCGCTCATCCTGGCATGCAGCATGGCGATCGCCATGAGCAGGATCAGAATCCCGCCCCCGACCTGGAAGGCGGCGATCTGGATACCGAACGCCCGCAGCACCGGCCCTCCCGCCACCACGGTCAGGGCGATGATGATGGCCACGGACAGGGCGGTACGCGCCGCAATCGCGCGCCGGTTACGTTCACTGCTGTCGGGGGTGAGCGCGATGAATGCGGGTATGGCCAGCAGCGGATTGACGATGGCGAGCAGACCGACGAGCACCTTGAGATAGTCGTGCCAGTGTAGCAGGATCGTCGTCATCGCAGCCGCCGTGCAAGCCGTCAGTCCGACACCCTGATATTGTATTTCTCGATACGGTAGCGCACCTTCTCGCGCGTGGTCTTGAGCACCCGCGAGGTCTCGGCGACATTGTTGCCATGGCGCCTGAGCATGGCCTCGATGATCCGCCCGACCATGTCGTCCAGCCCCACGGAACCGTCCAGCGGCAGACACAGCCGGTCGGCCTCGCTGCCGGCACCCTGCCCGGCTGTGGCTGGCCCTGCTACGCCGAGCTGTAGCCAGGCGGCCGGGAAATGCTGGTCTGTCGCAAACAGCACACAACGCTCCATTACGTTGCGCAGCTCGCGCACGTTGCCCGGCCAGGCGTGGGCAGTCAGTCGCTGCCAGATGTCCTCGCCTATCTCGCTGACCTTTTTGCCGGCGATGGCGTTGAACTCGGCGACGAACAGGGGCACCAGGTCGCGGACATCGGCAAGCCGGTCCCGCAGCGGCGGCAGTTCCAGCATGAAGACGCTCAGCCGGTGATACAGATCCGGCCGGAAGCCGCCCGTGCGGATCTGCTCCTCGATATTCTGGTTGGTCGCCGCCAGCACCTGGATATCGACTGCAATCTCGCGTTCGCCGCCGAGCCGCCGCAGGCTGCGATCCTCGATGACCTTGAGCAGCTTGGCCTGCAGGTCGACCGGCAGTTCGCCGATCTCGTCAAGAAAGATCGTGCCGCCGTGCGCCTGCTCGAGCAGTCCGCGCCGGCGTCCCCGGGCACCGGTGAAGGCGCCGGCCTCATGACCGAAGAGCTCGGATTCCAGTAGATCGTGCGGCAATGCCGCGCAGTTAACCTCGATCAGCGGACCGTCGGCACGCGGACCGGCATGGTGAATGATGCGCGCCGCCAGGCCCTTGCCGGTGCCCGTTTCCCCCGTGATGATCAGGGCGCTGAACGGGACCTGGGTGAGCCGTGCCAGCAGTTCGCGTACCTGGCGTGCCGGCGCGCTGCGGCCGACAAAGGACTCCGGGGTATATCGACGCGCCCGGTGTTCGCTCTCGTCCTGCAGGCGGCGCTGGGCGCCGGCACTGCGAGCCGCACCGTTGACGACCAGATCGAGATGGTCCAGTTCGCAGGGTTTGGTGAGAAAATCGAACGCACCCAGCCTGATGGCGCGAACCGAGTCAGGCACCTCGCCGTATCCGGTCAGCAGCACCCATTCGCTGCGCCTGCCGCGCTGCCGTTCCTCGTCCAGCAGATCCAGTCCATTGCCGTCCGGCAGATTGATGTCGGACAGCACGACCAGGGGATCCAGCCCGCGCTCGAACAGGTTGCGCCGTGCATCCGTGACCGTCTTTGCCCAGTTCACGTCCCAGCCCGCCTGCCGGAAGTGGCGCATCAGTTCGGCGCCGAGCAGCTGTTCGTCCTCGATGATCAACAGGGTATCAGGCATGGTCATTTCCACCGCAAGGCAATTCCAGTGTGACACAGGCCCCGTGCGGGTCCTGGTTCGAAAGCGTGATCCGGCCGCCCTGCGCACGCACGAAGCGCTGCACCATGGCAAGGCCCAGCCCCGTCCCCCCCGGCCGGTGGGTGACGAATGCCTGGATCCCGGCTGTCAGCAGTTCGGGCGGGAATCCGGGCCCGTCGTCGCAGACGCAGAGCCGCAGCTGCCGGTCGACGAGTTCGGCCACGATGCTGATGCGCCCCGGCCTGTCGCCCAGCGCCTGGCCGGCATTGAGCAGCAGATTCAGCAGCGCCTGACGGAACAGGGCATCCGGCAGGCGACAGACGGCAGTGTCCGGTATCGCCTGCTCGATACGGATACGTGCCGGTATCTGGTAGCGTGCCAGGGCCACGAGTTCGGCGACCGCCTGCGCCAGTGCCACGTCCCGCAACGCCTCCGGTCGGTGCCGCGACTGGTCGAGCAGCGCATTCAACAGCGCAATGACACGGTCGATCTCGCCGGCGATGACGCCGAGCCGTTCCCGGTAGCCGGCGCTGTCCGGTTCCCGCTCCAGGTCCTGGCATAGGGTGGTGCATGCCAGCTTGACACCGGCCAGCGGATTGCGCAGCTCATGGGCGATGCGCGCCATCATCTCGCCCACGGCCGCCAGGCGTTCGGTGCTGGCGATACGCCGCTGTTGTTCGAGCAGCACGCGCGTCGCATGCTGCACCTGCACCTCCAGGTCCTGCTCGCGCCGTGCATGCTCCCCTTCCAGCTCCGCCAGCCGCGTCACCATGGAATTGTAGTTCTCCGTCAGCGGCCGCAGCATGGGATCGATGACGGCGACCGGCGCCGGCGCGTAGTTCTTGCGCGCCAGCAGGGTCATGAGAAACCCCAGATGGTTGAGTGGCTCCAGGATCCGCCGCCGCAGCAGGTAGATCAGCAGGATCGCGCCGGCCGGGAACACGAGCAGCGCGACGACTCCGATCTCGAGCTCCATAGCCATCGAGCTACTGATCTCCCCGATCAGCCGCTGGTGCTCGCCGACCTCGGCATTGATCACCGTACGCAGGTGCGACAGCGCAAGTATCAGTGCCTGCCTGGGCGCGATATCCATGTTCGCCAGCACGTCTCGGGCACTGGACAGCGCCTGCGGCGTGCGTTCCGAGAGACTCGCCTGCAGGCCGAGGATGTCCTCGATCTCCCTGCGCATCTGCGTGCGCTCGTCGCGGGTAAATTCACTCTCACCGTTCAGACTTTCCAGGAGCTCGCGCTGCAACTCCAGGCTGGTGACCTGCAGGCGGTTCATCTGGGCAAGATGGCGGTTCACCGGTGCAAGATTCGCGTGAGCCACCCAGGACAGTATCAGCTGGATCACCAGCACGAGAACAAGGAGCACGCCGAGCACCGCAGCCGGCAGCCACAGCGACACGTAGTAGCGATATCCGGAATCATCGGTGCCTGCAGTCACGCTCACCCGGCTCCGGGTTTCACGCGGGCGCCACCGCGGGATGCGCCACCCGTAGCGGCGGCTGCCCCGGCGCCGCTCCCTGCGGTGCGCGCGACCGCAGCGTGCCGCGGCTGCACCGGCAGCAGCTTGCCGCGGAACACCAGGTACTGGAAACCGTTGTAAACGATCATGACGGGCAGCAGCATGCCGATCCCGACCAGCATGAACACCAGCGTCGAGCTGGAGGCTGCGCTTGTGGACAGTGACATCACGGGGGGCACCAGGTAAGGATACAGACTCGCTGCCAGCCCCACAAACGATAGCACGAAGATGACGATGCTCCAGGCGAAAGGGGCATACTCGCTGCCGCGCGCGAGCGCCACCCGCAGGCGCGCGCAGGCGACCAGCGCCGCGAGCGGCAACAGGGACAGGTAGATGACGGCGGGCAGGCTGAACCAGCGCCGCGCAATGTAGTTATGGGCCAGGGGAGTGACAACGGTCACGCAAGCCGCCGCGGCCAGCATGATCCAGGCCGCGCGCCGGCTCTGTAGGCGACTGCGCGCCTGCAGTTCGCCGGACGTCTTGATGATGAGGAATGTCCCGCCCAGCAGGGCATAGCCGGCCGTGACACCGACGGCGACGACACTGGAAAACGGGCCGAACCACGACCAGATGCTGCCGGTGAAATCCCCGCCGGCGACTGGCAGACCGGTGATCACCGCACCGAGCATGTAGCCCTGCGCAAGCGCGGCAACCAGGCTACCGCCGCCGAACGCGCGTGTCCAACCGCGCCGGTCGCGCGCCTGTTCACTGAACGCGAAGGCGATTCCGCGCACAACGAGGCCGAACAGCAGCGCACTGAGCGGGACATAGAGGGCATGCAGGGTCACGGCATAAACGCCGGGAAACGCGCCGAACAGCGCGCCGCCGAACAGCACCAGCCAGGTTTCGTTGGCATCCCAGACCCCGCTGACCGCCGCCATCATCTGCATGCGCCGGGAATCATCCCGTTCGCACAGCGTGAGTATGCCGATGCCGAGATCGAAACCGTCGGTGACGACGTACAGCACCAGGATCAGACCCAGCAGCAGGTACCAGATCACGGCCAGGAATGCGTGGATGTCCATCCGTCCGCCCTAACCCGGCACGGGGGCTCCGGCCGCCGCCACCGGCACCTCCACCGGCTCCGGCCCCTGCCTGAGGATGCGTCTTGCGAACAGCACGAAGGTCGCTGCGAGCACCGCATACAGCACGGCATAAACGAGCAGTGTCGCCGCGACACCGGTCGCCGGTAGTACCGAGGCCGCCGTGGCGGTGCGCAGCAGGCCGTAGACGATCCAGGGCTGCCGCCCCACCTCGCGCACGAACCAGCCGCATTCCACCGCAACATACCCGAGCGGCACCGACGCCACCCAGACCCGCAGCAGTCGCCGGGTCAGAACCCTGTTACCGCCAGCCGGGCTGAACCGCCAGCCGCGCCGCAGCGTCCACAGCGACAACAGCAGGAACCAGCAGCCGATGAGCACCATCAGGCGGAAGGCGTAGAACAGCAGCGGCAGCGCCGGTGGCTGGTCCGCGACGGGGAACTCGCGCAGCCCCCGCACCCTGCCCTCCAGGCTGCCTGTTGCGAGCAGGCTCAGGCCGTCAGGCAGCGCGAGCGACCAGTCATTGCCCTGCCGCCGCGCGTCCGGCCAGGCCAGTAACGCCCAGTCGGCACCGGTGCCGGGCCGGTTCGTCTCCCAGTGTCCTTCCAGGGCAGCGCCCTTCGCCGGCTGGTAGCGGAACACCGCCCGGCCGCTAGCATCGCCCGACCAGACCTGCAATGGCGCCACGACCAGCGCCGCCAGCAGTGCCAGCCTGAATGATTTCGTGAACAGCCCGACGTGCCTGCGCTGCAGCAGGTACCAGGCACTGAGGCCCGCGATCACGAACAGGCTGGTCTCGAGGCATGCGAGCCACATGTGGACGGCACCGGTGAGAGCGTCCGGATTGAAGATGGCGCGCCAGTAGTCGTCCACGACGAAGCGGCCTGCCTCGATGTGCCCGCCGGCCGGCGTCTGCATCCAGGCATTCGCGACCAGTATCCAGAACGCCGACAGCGAGGCGCCCAGCGCCACCATGCAGGTGGCGAAGAAATGCAGAGCGCGGGGCACCCGCGTCCAGCCCATGGCCATGATACCCACGAAACCCGCCTCGAGCATGAAGGCCATGGCACCCTCGAATCCGAGAATGTTGCCGAAAAAGTCTCCACTCATGACGGCGAACGGTGCCCAGTTGGCGCCAAACTCGAACTCCAGTGGCAGCCCGCTGACCACGCCGACGGCGAAGTTCAGCAGCAGCAGCCGCGACCAGAAGCGCGCATGGCGGTAATAGTCCGCGTCCCCGGATTTCAGCCACAGCGCCTCGACCGTCACCAGGAACAGCGCCAGTCCGATCGTCAGCACCGGCCAGAGCATGTGAAACATGGCCGTGAGTGCAAACTGGAGCCGCGCGAGCAGCACGGGGTCAATCAAACAAGTCATGGCTCGAGCGCGCGCCTGCGCCGTTCATTCCGGCGTCGCGGGACCGACCGCTGTCCAGTATTGGACCCGCGCCTGCTCCTGCTCAGCACGGATGCGTGCCTGGATCGCGTCGAGCAGCTGCCTGATCCCGGCCCCGCCGGGTTCCTTGCGCTCGATCAGGGTCCTGATCCTGGCAACCAGACCCTGGCTGTCGGGCAGGCCGCCGAGCGCCCGTTCGGCACGCGCGAGATAGCCGGTGATTTCCAGCGGCTGATCGTCGGCGATCAGCGGGCCGGTCGCGAGCACGTAAGCGCTGATCGCATCGTTGTAGGCGGACAGCAGCGCCCGCGCCGGTACCCGCGTATACCAGTGGAAGGCCGCCAGCGCGCTTTGCACCGCCTCCAGGGCGCCGCTCCAGTCCGGCGGCTTGGTGCCAGCGCTGCGGCGCGCGGCGTCGAGGTCCGCCCCGACCCGGTCCAGCGGAAAGACCCCGAGACTGTATTCCAGGCTGGCGGTGACCACATCGAGCTGCGCAGCGACCTGCCCGCGGGTGCCCGCCGCCGCTGCCGCCCGCGCCTGGCGCAGGGCCGTGCGCGTACGCGCCTGCGCCTGCCCCGGTAGATAGACCAGCACGTCGTCGACCTCGGCCATGACCGGCACCCACAAAGTCTGATCGAGCTGTTTGCCGCGGTCCGCGAGATCGTTGCGGATGATCTGCAGCTGCGCACGCAGCGGCGCATATTCCGCTGGTCGCTGCAGGCGCCGTACCGTCTCGCTGGCCTCGCGGAGGGCCGTGTACAGATTCGTTGTCTTGCGATCGAGCACAGCCTGGCGCGCACGCTGCAGGTCCGCGTACACCGCGCGCCCCAGCGCCAGCAGTGCCAGATCATACTGCGGGGGCACGTGCTGGCCGAGCCGGTCGAGGCTACCGTCCTGCCGGGACAGGACCGGCTCCCATGCCGTGCCGGTGCCGGCTGCCGTCGCCATGGCGCCGGTGGTTACGACCGCGAGGACGGCGGCGATGGCGATGGTCAGTCGCGGGTGCAATGTCGGTTTCAAGATGCTCCTCCTCCGGGTCCGTGCTTGCAGATCGCGCGGTGAACGTATCTGGCACCGTACCCTGATCAAGGCATTTGTCGTGCCACAGCGTGCACCATCGTGAATTCATGGGGATAGGTCCGACCGCACCGGCACGGGTGGGGAATATTCACCGTTCGGGTATAAATCCGCCCGGCTGCGGCCGTTGGGAAGCGGTAACTGCCGGTACTTGCGGCACGTTGCCGCCTGGCACGCTTGTTGCGACGGCAGGGGCAGACAGACCGGGCAGCCGCAGCGCAAGCGAATCCAGCCGCGACCATGCAATCCGCAAGCTGCCGGCACCCGGTCGCAGACACAGGTGCACTGCGATGAACCAAAGCCTGCGTGACCAGTCCGTGATCTTTATCCTGTTCGGCGCCGCCGGCGATCTCTCGCACCGCTTGATCCTGCCCGCGCTCCAGGCCCTACACAGCCACAGCGAACTGCCGCGGCAGTTCTGCCTGATCGGCACCGACCGCGCCGACATCTCCGCAGCACAGCTGGCTGCGGGGTATCGCGATGTGCTAGAACGGGAAGCCATCCCGCTGCAGCAGCAACGCTGGGAGGACCTGGCCGCGTGCATCCGCTATGTCGCGGGCGACCTGCACGACGACAGCTTGTACACGCGCCTGCGGGACGAGATCCGCGGGCTCGAGGACGCATGGCACAAACGTGCGGAACATGTGTTCTACCTCGCCACGCCGCCGCCGCTGTTCAGCGCCATCGCCTCCGGGCTCACGGCGGCCGGCCTGCAACGCGACCGGAGTCACAGCCGCATCGTGGTGGAGAAGCCACTGGGCAGCGATCTGGCTTCGTTTCAGGAGATCAACGGGGTGCTGACCCGGCACTTCCACGAAAACCAGATCTACCGCATCGACCATTTCCTGGGCAAGGAGACCGTGCAGAACATCCTCGCACTGCGTTTCGCCAATCCGATCTTCGAACCGATCTGGAACCGCAACTATATCGATCATGTCGTGATCACGGTCGCGGAAGCGCTCGGCGTGGAGCACCGCGCCGGCTACTACGAGCATGCCGGGGCATTGCGCGACATGGTGCAGAACCACCTGCTACAGCTGCTCTGCCTGGTGGCGATGGAACCGCCGGCGACCTATGCGGCTGATGACATCCGCAACCGCAAGATGGATGTCATGCATGCACTGCGCCCGCTGCCGATCGACGCCATCGGCCGCCATGTCGCTCGTGGCCAGTATGCCGGCGGCTGGATCGGCGGCCGCCGCGTGGCTGCCTACCGGGAAGAACCCGGCGTAGCAGCCGACTCGAACACCGAGACCTTTGCGGCTCTGAAGCTGTTCGTGGACAACTGGCGCTGGCAGGACGTACCCTTCTACCTGCGCACGGGCAAGCGCATGGCCGCCGCGGTCTCGGAGATCTCGATCCGCTTCCGTCCGGTCCCGCACCGGGCGGTGCCGGACACGGTAGCGGATAGCGCGCGGCCGGTCAGCCTCATCCTGCGCCTGCAACCCGACGAAGGTATCCGCTGGCGGATCTACGTCAAGGAGCCGGGTACGCAATTGCGCCTGCGGACGGTGAACATGGATTTCAGCTACCGGCAGACATTCCGTATTCCTGCCCCGTCGGCCTACGAAACCCTGCTGAAGGAACTCATGGTGAATGACGCGAGCCTGTTCATGCGCGCCGACCAGGTCGAGGCCGCGTGGCGGCTGCTTACGCCGGTGCTGGAAGCCTGGACGGCGAATCCGCCCGCCGACTTCCCCAACTACAGCGCCGGCACCTGGGGCCCCGAAAGCGCCGAGGCCCTGATCGCCGCGGATGGGTTTGCCTGGTACACACCGGAACCCGGGAATGCCGATGACTGATCGGCACAGCCTGCACGCACCGGGTGCACCGGGGATAGAACCCACCTGGTCGAGCAGCGACAAGGACCTCGTCGGCTCCGCGCTGGGTCCTTCCCGGCTCTGGTTCACCGTCGGCCACGGTATCGTCAACGAGGTGTATTACCCGCGCATCGACATCCCCCAGATCCGCGATCTCGGCTTTATCGTCGGCGACGGCGACGGCTTCTGGGTGGAGGTCAAGCGCCTGGAATCCCGCCGGGTGCAGCTCGCCGAATCCGGCGTGCCGGCCATCGAGATCACCCACGTGCATGCGCGTTTCCAGTTGCATCTGCGCATCTGTCCCGATCCGCTGCGCGATGTCCTGCTTGTTGAGGTACAGCTCACGGGTGCGCGCGGACTGCGCCCCTACGTACTGCTCGCCCCGCACCTCGGTGGCACCGGACATGGCAACACCGCCTGGGCCGCGCGCGACCGCGGCCGCAATGTACTGTGGGCGGAACAGGGGCCGTTCGGTCTGGCACTGCTCGCGCGCGACCCGGCGCAGCAGGATGCCCTGGGACAGAGCAGTGCCGGTTACGTCGGCGTCAGCGACGGCTGGCAGGATTTCCGGCGCAACGGCGCCCTGAGCTGGCACTACGACACGGCCGGTCCCGGTAATGTCGCCCTGTGCGGTCAGCTGGCGTGCAATGCCGTGCTGGCGCTCGGACTCGCCAGCAGCCGCGAGGCGGCGGCGACGCTGGCCGCCTCGGCCCTGCAGCAATCGTTCGCCACCGTCTGGGAATCGCACTGCCATGCCTGGCGCCGCTGGTTCCGAGACTGCCGGCGGCACCTGCCCGAGGGCTTTGCGCTGCCCGCCGCGCTGGCAGCGCAGTTCCACACCTCGGCCATGGTGCTGCGCTCGCACATGGACTGGACCTATTCCGGTGCCATGGTCGCGAGTCTCAGCATACCCTGGGGCAACCGCGGCGAGGAGCGCGGTGGCTATCACCTGGTCTGGCCGCGCGATCTCGTCGAGTGCGCCGGTGCGCTGCTCGCGCTCGGCGCGCTGGAAGACGCGCGCAATGTGCTGCGTTACCTCATCGCCACCCAACTCGAGGACGGTCACTGGTACCAGAACCAGTGGCTCGGCGGCAAATCCTACTGGGGCGGCATCCAGCTCGACGAGGCGGCGTTTCCGGTACTGTTGGCGGTAGCGCTCGCAGAACGCGACGCGCTCGATGCCATCGATGTCCGCGACATGGTGCGGCGTGCGCTTGGCTTCATCGCGCGTAGCGGACCGGCCAGCGATCAGGACCGCTGGGAAGAGGATGCGGGTGTCAACACCTTCACGCTCGCCGTGTGCATCGCCGCCCTGGTCGGCGGCGCGGATTTTCTCGCTGCACCCGACCGCGAGCTCGCGTTGCGCCTGGCCGACTACTGGAATGCCAGCATCGAGCGCTGGACCGTTGCGCAGGCAACCGACCTGGCGCACGCGCACGGCGTCGCCGGCTACTACGTCCGCGTCAGCCCGGTGCAGGCGTTGACGGATAGCCAGGCGCTGGCACGCGTGCTGCCGATCAAGAACCGGGTGACGGCCGCAGCGCTGCCGGCGTCCGCGCAGATCGGTGTCGACTTCCTGCAGCTGGTGCGGTTCGGACTGCGTCGTGCCGACGACCCGCTGATCCGCGCGACCCTGCGGGTCGCCGATGCCCTGTTGCAGGTCGACACGCCCGCGGGACCGGCCTGGCATCGCTACAACGGCGACGGCTACGGCGAACAGGATGACGGCGGCGCCTTCAAGGGCAGTGGGATAGGCCGCGCCTGGCCACTGCTGACCGGAGAACGCGGTCATTATGAGCTTGCCGCCGGCAACGACCCGCTACCGTACCTCCGCGCCATGACGCGCATGGCCGGCGGCCTCGGCATGCTGCCAGAACAGATCTGGGACACGACTGCGATCCCGGCCCGCGGCCTGTATCCCGGCCGGCCGACGGGATCGGCGATGCCGCTGGCCTGGGCGCATGCGGAATTCATCAAGCTCGCCGTCTCGCGTCACCAGCGTCGGCTCTTCGACCGACCGGAGGCTGTGTGGCGGCGCTATCTCGGCCAGGTGCCGGCTGCACGCTACGCGTTCTGGACACCCGCGGCACCGCTGAACTGCATCGCGCGCGACCAGACCCTCGTCGTCCTGCTACCGGCACCCGCGCAAGTGCGTATCGGCTGCGACGGCTGGCAGGCGCCGGTGGACCTGCCGACCACGACCGGTGCCATGGACGTGTACTGGATCGAATTCGTACCCGCCCGGCACGCAGCGGCCCGCTCGATCGAGTTCACCTGGCGCGAGACCGGCGGCACGTGGCATGGACGCGATTACAGCATCGCTATCGCGGCGCGCCGCCGGTGATCAGGAATCAGCTGCTGTCGCTATCCGCCCGGGCTGCCACAACCGGAAACCACCGGTGAATGCCGCCCGGTCGGCACCGCGCCGTGTGCCCGGCGGCAGCGTTTCCAGGCGTTTAACATTGCCGCCACCCAGCACCACCTCGTCCGGCTCCAGCGCCTGTTCCAGGCGCGCGACCACATCGAACACGGCCTTGCGCCATTTCTTGCCACCACGACGGTGCAGACCGCGCAGTCCGATGTAATCCTCGAAGGTCCTGCCCTTCCTGTAGGGCAGATGCGCCAGTTCCATCGGTTCAACGACAGCATCGATGATCATGGCGGAACCCAGCCCCGTACCGAGCCCGAGGAACAGCATCTTGCCACCCCGGTAGTTACCCAGCGCCTGCATCGCGGCGTCGTTGACGAGCCTGACCGGGTGCGCGAGGGCGGCGGCGAAGTCGAATCCGAGCCAGCCCGGTCCCAGGTTGTAAGGATCGTGCACCGGCCTGCCGCCCAGCACCGCGCCGGGATAGCCGATACTGACGACGTCGTAGTCCCAGTCCGCGGTCATGTCCTGTATGCCCGCCACCATCTGCGCGGGCGTCAGCTGCCGTCCCGAGTCGAACTTGCGCTTGACGTCCGGGTGCGTGGAGATTCCCGCTTTCACGTGGGTGCCGCCAACGTCGATCACCAGGATCGCCCTGCCTGCCTCCGCGCTCACCGTTGGCGTATTCATCACTGGATGTGGCACACGGCAACCGCGTCGGGTCTGCCGACTCCCGTGGCGCCCCGGCCTAGGAGGCGGCCTTCGGGATCGTCAGGGTCAGCACGCCGTCCTTGAAATCGCTTTTCATGTCCGCGGCGACGACCGGACCCGGCAGGGTGAATGCCTCTTCGAAGGCACCGCTGTAGGTCTCTGTCCCGGTCACGGCGCCGTTCGACGCAGTCTGTTGCGAACTCCCTCCGGTCTGCGAGGAGATGCTGAGCAGCCTGCCGTCGAGGTTGACCTTGATATCGCTCTCATTGGCACCGGGGATTACCGCCTTGACGATGTAGTTGTTGGTTTGCTGCTGCAGAGAGATCCGTGCCGCATCCTCGGCCACGGGGTGCTGCATCGCGGCGAAGGACTGGTCGAATGCACGCTGGATCTGGGCCTGCAGGTGCTGCAGGTCGGACCAGGGATCCCACTGTCCGCTGTGTGTCAGTGGCGCGGCATACACCGGATCGGCATCCGGCTGCGCGGCGACGCGCAGGGCGAGTTCATGGGTATAGTAGGCTTGGGCACCCAGCGCACCGATCGCAGCGACGCCCAGAACGACGATGACGGAATTTCTGATGGATGGTTTGTGCATGACTCTCTCCTCGTATGTCGCAACGCCCGCATCCGGGCTTCCTGGGTGTTTCCAAGCAGCAACCGTGCCAGCACAGGAATCCATTCGATTCCAGGCAGTTGCGCATGCGGCATGAGACTGCCCGTGGGCCGGTGGTGATTATCACCACGGCTGCCGTGGACTTTCACCCACGCTGCAGCGAAACACTGCCGTGCGGTGACGGGACCAGTGAGTTCACGCTGGTCACGCATTGATAATTGCGGGATATGCGCTTGTCTGGAGTTTTGCTGCACGGATTGCAACAGATAACTGATGACACGCAGGGGGAAGGAATATGGATTCTGCATACACCGGCATTCAGCGACTGGCGTTCGTGACGATTGCAGCCGGTTGTCTGCTGGCGCTCGTCACCGCCTGCGTGCCGCAACCCACCGGCGCCTGGCATCTGGCGGGCTGCTGGCTGTTCTGCGGCCTGATCCCCTACGTGGTCTGCGGCAGTCTCGCGACGGTGCTGCCAGGATGCGTGCTGTTAGCAGCGGGTGCCGTGCTGCTCGGCGCGGATGCCCTCGCCCGCACCGCGCTCGGCATGACCGCGGCCACCGCGGCCGATCCGTGGGCACCTGTCCAGCTCGCTGTCGCGCTGGTGCTGGCCGTCCTCCCGGCCGTATTCTTGACTGTTTTACTCAGGTAATCTACGTTCATAGGTGAGACATGGCCTCGCATACGGGCCGGGCGACAACGGTTAGACCTGATGCAGACCGTGTCTCAGGAACCCATGTCAGTGTTCAACACACAGCCAACGCGTGTTTATCAACGCCGCAGCCCGGCAGTACCCGCAACCGGCGCGGGACGCGTCCCGTCACCAGGCCGCAGGATCCGGCCCCGGGATCGCTTGCGCGACGCGGCACCTCCGGCCCGCCCGCCATTGACGGCGCGAGCCCGGGCACGGCACCGGCAATCCGGGAGGTCAATGCCATGGACAGTTGCGTGACCAACCCTAGCGGCAGCGGCCCTGCGCTGGAGTCCCTGCTCGACGGCGCCGGATTCTTCCTGCGCGCGGAGACCTGGACCCCTGCGCTCGCCACGCGCCTCGCGCAGCTGGACGGGTTGCAGGAACTGACCCGGGAACACTGGGACATCATCGCTGCATTGCGTGAACACTATCGCCGTTTCGGCGCCGCACCGCCGGCCTTCGCCCATATCTGCAGCCGCCTGCACCACGACACCCACTGCGTGGTGCGGCTGTTTCGCAGCGAGCGCGAGGCCTGGCGGATAGCCGGACTGCCGGACCCCGGCGAGGAGGCAAGGGCCTACATGTGAATGCGGCCTGGAGGCGATCATGAAGCGCAGACTCTATTTTCTGCTGCCCGATGTCGGGCACGCACGCGAACTCATCGGCGAACTGGGGATGAACGGCGTATTGACCGGGCAGATCCATGTCATGGCCGGACCGGGCATCGATCTCGAGGATCTGCCACGGGCGAGTGGGCCCCAGCAGCGCGATGTCGGCGGCCGCCTGGAGACCTGGTTGTGGGATGGCAACCTGGCGGTGTTCTGCATCGCCCTGCTCGCCCTCCTGCTGCTGGCATACCTACAGGTAGCCTGGTACTGGCTGCTGCTGCCGGCCGCCGTCATGCTGCTCACTTTCGTCCTGGGCGAGGAATTCACCCGCCGGATCCCGAACGTCCACCTGTCCGAATTCCGGGATGCCCTGCGTCACGAGGAAGTCCTGCTGATGGCGGACGTACCGGCCGGCGCCGTGGCGCAGATCGAGTCGCTGGTGCACCGGCATCATCCAGCAGCGGTAACCGGCGGCGTCGGCTGGCATGTCGACGCCCTGCATACCTGACCGGCATTACACCCCGTACCACAGGTCGTACCCTGACAGGAGGTTAACCCATGAACACACAGCACACAGCGGCACCGCGCTTCGAGGACCTCAACTGGGTGGCGGACAGTCCGCTGCCGCGCGACCGCGAACAGAGTCATCGACTGCATGAACCGGACCACATGATCAGTACGGTCGACCCGATCACCGGCCACGACATCACCGATGTCAGCGAGCATCCGTATCTGGTCGACGGCAAGCTGACGATCTACTTCGAATCCATGCAGACGATGACGGCATTCCTCAACACCCCGCTCAACCATCCCTACGGGCATGCCCTGGGCGGGCTGCCGCAGGATGCCGACCGCGGCGGCTAGCCGGCCGGGTCGGTGGTGGCGGGCACGGATGCGCGGTCCTTGCCGTGGTCCTTCGCCAGCAGCAGGTAGATCGAGGGCAGGACGAACAGCGTGAACACGGTGCCGATGGTCATGCCGCCGACCAGTACCAGGCCGATCGAGTTGCGGGCGGCGGCGCCGGCACCGGTGACCAGGGTGAGCGGAAAGTGGCCGGCCACGGTGGCGATGCTGGTCATCAGCACGGGGCGCAGGCGGGTCATGGCCGCGAGCCGCACCGCCTCGTGCTTGGCCCTGCCCTGTTCCTGCAGCTTGTTGGCGAATTCCACGATCAGGATGCCGTTCTTGGCGATCAGCCCGACCAGCGTCACCAGGCCGACCTGCGCGTAGATATTGAGTGTGGTCGTCCAGCCGCTGGTCCAGTACGGGATGTTCGGATTCGGCATCTTCAGGAACGTGAACAGCAGCGCGCCGAACATGGCCAGCGGTACCGAGCCAAACAGGATGATGCAGGGATCGCGGAACGAATTGAACTGCACCGCCAGCGCCAGGAAGATCATCACGATCGCGAGCACGAAGGCCGGCAGGAACTTGTTGCCCTCGGTGCGCAGCTGGCGTGACTCACCGGTGTAGTCGATCGAGTAGCCGGGCGGCAGGATCTCGCGGGCCGCCTGTTCCAGGACCGTGAGCGCCTGGTCCAGCGTGCGGTTGGTCATGCCGGACAGCTTCACCGCATTGAGCTGCTGGAAGCGGTTGAGCGAACGCGGCACCGTCATGTTCTTTATTTGCGCGACCGTGGCGAGCGGCAGCGGCTCCCCCTGCGGTCCGTCGATGTAGAGACCGGTGATCTGGTCCGGGTTGAGCCGTTCGGCGCGGACGATCTGGGGTATCACCTTGTAGCTGCGTCCGGCGATATTGAAGCGGTTGACGTAGTCGCCGCCGACGGCTGCGGCGAGGTCGGTACCGACCCGGGACAGGTCCAGGCCGAGCGCGGCCACCTTGTCGCGGTCGATGACCACTTCCGCCTGCGGCTGATCGTACTTGAGGTCGATCTGCGGCGGAAACAGGAACATGCCGCTCGCCATCGCCTTGGCCTGGATTTGTTCGGCGAATTCGAGCAGGCGTTTGAAGTCGGCGGTCGAGGCGATGATGAATTCGATCGGGAAATTGCTGCCGCCGGGCAGCGCCGGCGGCGTCGTGACGAAGATCTGGAAGCCCGGGATGCGGGAGAGCCGGGCCTGCACCTCGGGCTGGATCTCGAACACGGTGCGCTCGCGCGGGTCATGCCAGGGCTTGACCACCATGCCGGAAAAGCCGTCCGTATCGTACAGCGACGCGACCGCCGGCGCGAACAGGATCTGGAAGGACAGGTCCACCTCGGGGGTATCGAGGAAGGCCTGCTCGGCGGCATGGCCGAAGAACGACTTCTGGTCGGCGCTGGCGTTCGCCGCCGTGTTGATGATGCCGAACAGCACGCTCTGGTCCTCGCTCGGCGCAAGCTCCTTCGGCGACATGTTGTACATCGGGAACGCGGCCAGGAACACCGCCGCCCAGACGATGTAGACGAAGAACCGCGCCTGCAGGGTGCGCTCGAGCGCGCGCCCGTAGGCCGTGCGCAGCCGGTCGAAATGATGGTTGACCCAGCCGGTGAACCCGCGTTCCTCGGCGGCCGCACTGCGCAGCATGTGCGCCGACATCACCGGCGAGAGCGTCAGCGCGACGATGCCGGAAATGGTCACCGTGCCGGCCAGGGTCAGTGCGAATTCGCGGAACAGTGCGCCGGTCAGCCCACCCTGCAGGCCGATGGGCGTGTACACCGCCGCCAGCGTGATGGTCATGGCGATGATCGGCCCCAGCAGCTCGCGCGCGCCGATCAGGGCGGCCTCCCGCCGGCTGCGGCCCTCGCGCAGGTGGCGTTCGACGTTTTCCACGACGACGATGGCATCGTCGACCACCAGACCGACGGACAGCACGATGGCAAGCAGGGTCAGCAGGTTCAGCGTGAAGCCGAAGGTCTGCATGAGAAAGATGCCGCCGATGAGCGATACGGGGATCGCGATCATCGGGATCAGCGCCGAGCGTATCGACCCCAGAAACAGGTAGATGACGACGATGACGATCAGCAGCGTATCGCCCAGCGTCTTGGTGACCTCGCGGATCGCGTTGGAGATGTATTCCGATGCATCGTAACCGATACTGACTTCCAGTCCCTTCGGCACGTCGCGCTTGATGTCGTCGAGTTCCACGCGGGTCCGCTTGATGACATCGATGGTATTGGCGTTGGGCAGCGGGAAGATGCCCATGAACACCGCGGTCTGACCCGAATACCGGACCGAGGTGTCGTAGTCCTCGGCGCCGAGCACGACGTCGGCGATGTCCTCCAGGCGCACGATCGTGTCGTCGCTCTGGTATACCACCATGCGCTTGAAATCATCGACCGAGTTGAGGTCGGTATTGGCCGTGAGGTTGACCTGGACCAGCGCGCCCTTCGTGCTGCCGACGGCGGCCAGGAAATTGTTGGCCGCGAGCACCCGGCGCACCTGCGCGGGGCTGATGTGGAAGGCGGCCATGCGGTCGGGCTTGAGCCAGATACGCATGGCGAAGGTGCGCGCGCCGAGAATCTCGGCGCGCTGCACGCCGGCGACCGAGGCCAGCCGCGGTTGCACCACGCGCGTGAGATAGTCGGTGATCTCCGCCTGGGTAAGGATGTCGGAGGCGAAGCTGAGATAGGCGGACGCGTACTGGGTATCCGCGGATTGCACGCTGATCGAGGGCACCTCCGCCTCGGGCGGCAGGTCGTTGCGCACCTGGTTCACCTTGGCCGTGATATCCGCCAGCGCCTTGGTCGGCTCGTAGTTCAGCTTGAGGCGGGCGTTGATCAGGGAGAAACCCTGCAGGCTCTTCGACTGCACGTATTCGATGCCGTCGGCGGAGGCGATGGCCTGCTCCAGCGGGGTGGTGATGAAGCCGCGCACCAGCTCGGCGCTGGCGCCGACGTAGACGGTCGAAATGCTGACCGTCGAATTCTCGCTGCGGGGATACTGGCGGATATTGAGCGAGTGCCAGGCCTGCACGCCGGCGATGAGGATCAGCAGATTGACGACGATCGCAAGGACCGGGCGGCGGATGAAGAGATCGGTGAAGGAAGACATCGCGCTAACCGTGTGTGTCCGCTACGCCCTGATCACTCGTTGGCGGGCGCGGGCGCAAGCTGCGCGTCCGGCGCCAGGGTATTGTCGACCACCACCGCCATGCCGGGACGCAGCTTGAACACCCCGCTGGTCACGACCTGGTCGCCGGCCTGCAGGCCGGCGGTGACGGCGACGAAGTCGCCGCGCGTGGCGCCGAGCCGGACGATCTGCTGCCGCAGCACCTGCTTGGTCGCGCCGCCGTGCTCGTCGTGCTGGGAATCGATCACGAACACGGTATCGCCATAGGGCGCATACAGCACCGCGGTCGCGGGAATCGCGAGCACGTCCTGCTGTTCGGACAACGCGACCTCGACATTGACGAACATGCCCGCACGCAGCTTTTCGCCGACATTGCTTATCAGCGCCTGCACGCGCACGTTGCGGGTCATGGCGTCGATCTCCGGACTCACCGCGTTGATCGTGCCCGCGAAGGTCTCCTGCGGTGCCGCGTCGGTGGATACCCGCACCGCCATGCCCTGCGCCAGCAGCGGATTCAGCTGCTGCGGGACCGAGAAATTCACGTAGATGGGATCGAGCGTCTGCAGCGTCACGATCGGATCGCCTTCCCGGAGGATCTGGCCCAGGTTGACCAGGCGCAGTCCGAGCCGGCCGGCGAACGGCGCGCGTATCGTCTTCTTCTCGATTGCCGCGCGGATGGTGTCCGCCTCGGCGGCGGCCTGCTTGAAGCGGGCGTCGGCGCTGTCGAACTCGGCCTTCGAGGCATTCTTCTCGGCCAGCAGCTCCCGGGTGCGCTCGAGCGTGAGGCGCGCCAGCGCCACGGCCGCCTCGGCGGCGCGCAGCTGCGCCGACTCCGCGGCGGTATCCAGCCTGACCAGGACGGCGCCGGCATCCACGCGAGCGCCCGACTCGAACGCGATATCGGCGACTTTACCACCCAGCTCGGCGCCGACCGTGACGCCCTGCACGGCAACCAGCGAGCCGACGGCCGTGACCGCGTCGGGCCACGCCTGCGCGCGCGCGCTGTCCGCGGTGACCGTCTCGGGCGGCATCTGCATCGGGATCGAGCTCATCACGCTGAACTGGCGCATCTTGATGGCGGCCGGCACGCCGATCAGGACGGCCAGGACGACGAGCGTGGTCACGAGCTTTCTGGTCATGGGAAGCAGGTTCCTGTGCCGTTCATGCAGGGAGCCGCCCGGGCAGGCACAGCCTGTCTGCTTCCGGGCAGGCCCCAATGGTACTACGAATGATGTGACATTGAACCCGCGCGACCGCCGGCCCCGCCGTCTGCGATCCGGGGGGGGTGTGGACGTCCCTGCGCGATCCTGCACGCCCGGCATATGCTGCCCGCGGATCGCCCCGGCGGGCGCGCCGGGCTGTCGCAAACCCTCGGGAGGGAAGCTGCCAGCGCCCGGCAGCCGAATCCCGTGGCGGGGCGAAGCGGCCGTCTCCCGTCCGCTGCCTGCCGCCGCAGCGCGCGCTTAGGCCGCCGCTATCAGCGCCTTCGCATAAATGACCTTGCCATCGCCCGGGGCATAGAAATCCGGCAGCCGTGCCGCCGCATGGAAACCCGCCCGTTCATAGAAATGCCGTGTCGGCGCGTATTGCGCGCGCGCCGATGTCTCGGCATACAGCAGGCGTCCGCCCCGCGCGCGCACCGCCGTTTCCGTCGCGGCCAGCAGCTGCTGCCCGAGCCCCCGGCCCTGCCGGTCCGGGGCGACGACGATCCAGTAGAGATCATAGCTACCGGCGGTGCCGGGAATCTCGCCATAGCAGGTATAGCCAAGCAGCGTTTGCGCCTGTTCGAGCAGCAGGAATTCATAGCCGCTGGCGCTACCCTGCGACAGGCTTTCCTGGACGAGTTCGGCCGCAATCCCGACCTCCGCGGCGCTGAAAAATCCGGTCGTGTGCACCAGTGCGCGCACCGCTGCCACGTCGCCGGGCTGCGGCGTCGTGCGCAGCACCACCGCTGCCGGTGTCGGCCGCAGCGTGTCAGCGGGCATGGTCCGGTTGCCTGGCCGCATGCAGGCCCTGCCACAGGCCCTCGAAGAAGTGCCGGGCATTCTGGCCCAGCGAGCGCGTGCGGTAGCCGCCCTCCTGGGTCACCAGCACCGGCAGGGCCAGCGCCCCGATCATGCGTCCGTTCTCGTGGAAGTCGCGCGCGGCCAGCGTGAACGAGCCGGTCGGATCGCCCTTCGCGGTATCCAGCCCGAGCCCGAGCACCAGGTAACGCGGCGCGAAGCGGATGATGTGTTTCAGCGCGCGCGCGAGATGTTCGCGGTAACCCGCCCCGTCCAGACCTTCCTTCAGGGGCAGGTTCAGGTTGTAGCCCAATCCCTCACCCGCCCCGCGCTCGTCCTCGAAGCCGCTGAAATACGGATAGGTCTGCCGCGGATTGCCGTGCAGCGAAACGGTGAGCACGTCGGCGCGCTCGTAGAAGATGTTCTCGGTCCCGTTGCCGTGATGGTAGTCGACATCGAGCACCGCAACCCGGCCGTAGCGGCTCAGGTAGTTGGCGGCGACCGCCGCCGAATTGAAATAGCAGAATCCGCCGAAGCTCCTGCGCTCGGCATGGTGACCGGGCGGCCGCACCAGCGCGTAGGCCATACGGTAGCCGTCCACCAGGCACTGTGCGCCGGTCAGCGCGCAGTCGACGGCACCGAGCGCCGCCAGCCAGGCATTGCGGTTCAGGGGCGTGAAGGTGTCGATGCAGTAATAGCCGGCGCGCAGCGGCAGCTCGCGCGGCGGACGCGCGGCGTTGCGGATCGGGAACACGTAGGGATAGACAGACTTGCCCTGCGGAACCCGGGCGCAGGCGCGCATGAGGTACTGCACGAAATCACCGTCGTGCACGGCCTTGATCCAGGACAGCGGGAAGTGGCGGGCCGGCAGCCGCTCGAAGTATCCGGTCTTGTCCAGTTCCTGCATGATCGCCTTGATGCGCACGGGCGATTCCACGTAACCCCGCTCGCGCACGTGGTGGATGTCGTGCTTGTCATTGACGATCAGCGCGATGCGCCGTGCACGCACCGGGGCCGGGGCTGGCTGGCGCGTGCTGCTGCGGCGGTAGCGCGGCGCCCGCAGCTGCACGGGGTCGTCCTGGATGGAGGCGACGACATGCTTGATGTACTCGCGCGGACACAGCGCGCCGTACTTGCGTTCCAGGATGGCGCGCACGATGCGACGCGCGGCGTCCCGGCCCAGCGGCGCCTGGCTGCCGAGCGGGTCCAGCACCAGGTAGGGCGGATTGTCGCCGCCGGGCGTGACCGGGGTTTCGTAGGCGGTATTGGCCAGCGGCCGCGCGCCGTAGCGTTCGTAGAATTTCAGGCGCGCCGCATTCTGCGCACGGATCGCCGGGTCGCGCGAGAGCGCCGGATCGTCCGGCAGGCATTCGAAGAACAGTCCGCACACCTGCAGCGCGGCCGCCTCCTCGCGCACCCGCTCGTACAGCGCCCCGCCGATACCGCCGCCGGTACCGCCGGGCGCGGCGCTGATGTACTCCAGGTAGGCGAAACGCAGGTCAGGCGCATGCAGCAGCAGCGCGAAGCCGCGCAGTTCGCCCTGGCCGTTTTCCGCTGCCAGCAACCGGGCATGGAAACGGTGCTTGAGCGGGTCACGCAACTGGTCCGGCAGCTTGGCGATGTCGTCCTCGCCGAGACCGGGGAACTGCGCGCGCAGGATCGCCTGTGCCTGCGCGATCGCGGTCCGGTTGGCGGACGTGGTGTCGTCGTAGATCTGGCGGATGAGGAACATCAGGTCGCAGCGCCGCTGCGCGGATGCGCGTCCGCCACCGCGTCATGCCGGGGCAGCACGCCAGCCACGATGCACCCGATCAGCGCGGTATAGTCCAGGCCGGCCGCCGCCGCGGCCGCAGCGTAGCCCGCATCCGGCGACAGGCACGGATTGGCATTGATCTCCAGCACCTGGGGTGTGCCGTCCGCGTCGAGGCGGATGTCGACGCGCGCATAGCCGCGCAGCCCGAAGTGCTGCCAGCAGGCCCGCGCCAGCGTCTCCAGGCCATGCCCCGGCTCACTCCCGGCAGCTGACACGAGGAAGCGGCGCGGCGTGTGGTGATACTCGAACGCCGTGCTGTCCCACTTGGCGGCATAGTTCACGATGCGCGGCTTGCCGGCGGGAAATGCGGAAAAATCGATCTCCGCCACCGGCAGCACGCGCACACCGCCCACCTCCTCGAGCAGCGCGATATTGAATTCGCGCCCGTCGACGAAGCGTTCCGCGAACCAGGCGCCGCCATGGCGTGCGCGCTGCTCTGCGATGCGCCGGGCGGCGGCGGCACCGCCCTGGACCACGGCCCCGTCATCGATGCCGATCGAGGCGTGTTCCCACACCGACTTCACGATCCAGGCACCCGGCCCGCCGGCGCTGCCGTCCTCGCTCCAGGCGGGGGTCGGCAGGCCGTGCGCGGCGAGCCAGCGCTTGGCCAGCAGCTTGTTCGACGTGAGGTACTGCGCATCGGCGCTGACACCGGTATAGGGAATCCCGAGCGCATCGAGCAGCTGCGGCACCCAGGCGATGAAGGCGCCGCGCCCGTCGAGCGACTCGACCAGATTGAACGCGAACCGCGGCCGTAGCTGCAGCAGTTCGTGACGCAGCTGGTCGAGGTTCGTGTTCACCGCGCGCAGCAGCGGCTGGAACCCCAGCGCGCGCAGGGCGGCGCCGACCGCCTCGGCCTCGACGAGCGCGTCCTGTTCATCAGGCGGGGCGTTGGCAGGCAGGGCGCCGTAGAGGACGGCAACGCGGGTTCTGCGGGTCATGGCGCGAGCGCGGATCGCACGCCGGTTCGCGCAGGCACCAGGGTGCGGGCACGCGCGGCGTCGAGAATCATGCCGATCAGGTCGCGGTAGGCCAGGCCCTGGAAGCGCGCGATGAAGGCAAGGTCGGAGCGTTCGGGATTCAGACCCGCGAGCGGGTTGACCTCGATGAAGTGCGGACTGCCATCGGCGTCCAGCCGCACGTCGATGCGCCCGGCGTCGCGGCAGCCCAGCGCGCGCCAGGCGGCGAGCGCGACCTGTTCGACCGCGCGCGCGACGGCGCCGACCTCGAGCCGGTATTCACAGCGTGACTCGAATTCCTCCTTGTTGCGGAAGGAATACACCTCGCTGTCGCCGGCGCCGGTCGCCAGCACCTCCAGCACGCCGAGCGCGCGCGCAGCGGCGCCGTTGCCGACGATGCCGACGGTGAACTCCCGGCCGGGCAGGAAGGTTTCCACGAGCACGGGTTGCGCGAAGCGCGCGAGCAGATCCCGGCAGGTCCGGCCGAGCGTGGCGTGATCGGTGATCTTCGAGGCCGCGCTGATGCCCTTGCTGGTCCCCTCCGCGACCGGCTTGGCGAACAGCGGCAGTGGCAGGTCGACGTGTACCAGGTCCGCCGCGCTCTCCACCACCACGAAGTCCGGTGTCGCGATGCCGCAGTCGCGCACCACGTGCTTGGTGAGACCCTTGTGCAGGCACAGCGCCAGCGTGGTCGCGTCCGAGAAGGTATAGGGGATCTGCCAGGCGTCGAGCAGCGCGGGGATCTGCGCCTCGCGCGCGACGCCGTGGAGTCCCTCCGCGATGTTGAACACCAGGTCCCAGCGCTCGCCCGCCAGCAGCCGCGGCATGAGCGCGGCCAGGTTGCCGATCGGCTCGACCGTGTGGCCGAACCCCTCGATGGCGGCGTGGATGGCGCGGATCGTCTCCGGACGGTCGAACTCGGCTGCCGTCTCCTCGTCCAGGCCCTGCGCGAGATAGTCGTCGCGCAAGTCGTAGGTGAAACCGATCCTCACGCGAGGTTCTCCCCGGCCGGCGCCAGGGCGGCGGTCGGGGCAACGGGGTCGTGGTAACGATACAAGCCGTGCTCGAAGTTGCGCAGCACCAGGTCGTCACCCTCGCGGCCGACGACGTAGTCCGGCACCAGCGGGATCTTGCCGCCGCCACCGGGGGCGTCGATGACGTAGTGCGGCACGGCGTAGCCGGTGGTATGGCCGCGCAGGCCGCGGATGATCTCCAGGCCCTTCTCCACCGGCGTGCGGAAATGCGCCGAACCGGTGATCGGGTCGCACTGGTACAGGTAGTAGGGACGCACGCGGAGCTTCAGCAGGCCGTGCATCAGCCGTTTCATGGTCTCGACGCTGTCGTTGACGCCGGCCAGCAGCACGGTCTGGCTGCCGAGCGGCACGCCGGCATCGGCCAGCCGGCCGCAGGCCTCGGCGACCTCGGGCGTGAGCTCGTCCGGATGCGTGAAGTGCACCGACAGCCACACGGGACCGTAGCGGCGGAACAGCCGCAGCAGCGCCGGTGTGATGCGCTGCGGCAGCACCGCCGGCACCTTGGTGCCGATGCGCACGAATTCGACGTGCGGAATGCGCTTGAGCCGCGTGAGCAGGTATTCCAGGCGCTCGTCGTCCAGGCTGAGGGGATCGCCGCCCGAGAGCAGCACGTCGCGGATGGTCGGCGTGCGTTCGATGTAGTCGAGGGCCGCCTCGTAGTAGCTGCGCTTGATCGCCTTCTCGCCGGCCGCGCCCACCAGCCGCGAGCGCGTGCAGTAGCGGCAGTAGGTGGTGCAGATGCCCGTGACCAGGAACAGCACCCGGTCGGGATAACGGTGCACCAGACCCGGCACCGGGCTGTCGTGGTCCTCGCCGAGGGGATCGTCGGCCTCGCCGGGGCTCTGCCGGTATTCACCGGTCACCGGGATGACCGTGCGGCGCAGCGCCTGGGTCGCATCGGCCGCGTCCAGCAGGCTGGCATAGTAGGGCGTGATACCGACCGGCAGCGGGCCGCTGTGCTGTTCGATGGCGGCGCGCTCGTCCGGGCTCAGCTCGATGATGCGTGCCAGCGCATTCAGGTCACGGATGCGATTGCGGTTCTGCCAGCGCCAGTCGTTCCAGTCCCGCAAGCCGGCAGCGGGAAAAAAGCGTTTGCGGAAGGCGTGACTGCGCGGGCTGACCGTCAGCCGGGGTATGGGATGCGCAAGGTTGCGGACGAGAGGTACGAGGTGGGGTGCGGCACTACCGGTACAGGCGGGGGAGACTGTGGTTTGCGCTGCGGTGCCCGGAGGTTCTTCTTCCGCGACGGCCACGATATGTTTCTTCATGACGATTCCTCGTTACCCGGGCAGCACAGGCTGCGCACAGGCCGTAATAGCGGTTGGTCACGTTAAAGGTTTAGCCGTCGCGCACCGTGCCGTCTGCAAGGTCACCTGTGCCGGTCTCTGGCCCAGCGCAATCATAGGTATGGTCGGGTAAAAAACAAGACGTCAAAAAAAATATTTTTGCCCCCCGGGGCGGCGTGTCCGGGGCGTGGCGGACACCGGTCACGGACCCGGCGATCCGGGCGCAATCCGCAGCGTGCTAGCGCAACGCCCTGCGCGCCAGCCACATACCGGGAAACATGGGCAGCCAGAGCGTAAAGCCGCGCAGCAGCAGCGTCGCCGCCAGCGCCGCCTCGACGGGGACGCCGAGCGCGCCGAGCATGCTGACGCAGGTCACCTCGAAGGTGCCGAGGCCAAGCGGGATTGGACCGACGGTGGCGACCATGGCTGCCAGCATGAAACACGGGAACACGAGCTGTAAGGTGGCCGGCATACCCACGACCTGCAGCATGACCTGCAGGGTCGCGGCATCCAGCAGGAATACCGCCCCGTGACACAGCAGGGCGGCGGCCACCAGTGCCGGGCTGCGCAGCAGTTCGTCCGGGGCCTGCGCAATGGCATCCATCAGCTTGCCCAGGCCGGGGATACGCAGCAGTTGCACGGGCAGTTCCCGCCGCGCCAGGCTGCGCAGCCAGAGGGCACCGGCCGGGATACCCACCGCTACCAGCACGAAGACGACGACCGCCACGATATTCCACAGCTGCAGGGCATGATAGAACGACAGCAGCAGCACCGTTACGAGCGCCGCGAGCAGGTAGGCCCCGTAATAGGACACCAGGCTCAGCAACAGCGTCGCCATGCACACCCGCGTGGGTATCCCGCGCCGACTCAGCGCGGTGATGAAGAATGCCGTGCCGCTCATGCCGCCGCTGGGCATGGCCTGGTCGGAAAACAGCTTGGCGACGCCGAGCGGCACCAGCGAGAGCAGCGAACGACGCTGCCCTGCCCTGCGCAGTGCCAGGTACCACACACTCGCCACACAGAGGTAGGTGGCCAGCTGCAGCAGCGCGGCCAGCAACAGCCATGCCGGTTCCGCCTGCCGCAGCAGCTGGACGAAGTGCTCGAGTTCGCCGAAATGGGTGACCAGCAGGATCAGTCCGGAGAGCACCAGCAGGCCGAGCAGCCAGGCCCGGAAGCGGGACCAGAACGGACCTTCCGGCCGCGCGCCACGCGCCGGTTCGATCATATCCGTCTCCCGCACAAGCTCCGGCGCATGACGTGCCCGGTAAACCCGGATAGCGCCTGCGCCGGCAGCAGCGGCAGCGTACCGCCACATTGCACAGCGGCGGCGGCTGCGGCGGCAGCCGCCCCGCGGGCAGCGCGAGCACCGGGGCCTGGAGAATTCATCGTGTCTGCCTGTCCAAGGTGCCGCATCTCCGGTTCGCCCATCGGGGTCGTCCCGCACCGGCCATAACGCAGGCGCGCCGCCCGGCTGCAATACTAACAGCCCCCGCGCCGCAGCAGTGTCGGACTGGTAACGCCGATTTCCGGGCAAAGCTTGCTGTAGTAACCTAGGCCGCATGCTGGAAACATGGATCACCAGCTATGGCTACCCGGTCGTTTTGGCCGGAACCTTCCTGGAGGGCGAAACCGTCCTGGTCCTGGGCGGTGTGGCCGCGCACATGCGTTACCTGTCCCTGGAGCTGGTGATCGCCTGCGGTTTCCTCGGCTCCCTGACCGGCGACCAGCTGTATTTTTATCTCGGCCGCCGTCATGGCAAGGCGCTGCTGGCCCGGCATCCCGACTGGCAGACGCGGGTGCAGCGGGTGCTGCGGCAGCTGGAACGGCAGCAGAACTGGCTGCTGCTGAGTTTCCGCTTCCTCTACGGGCTGCGCTCCATCACCCCGTTCGCCGTCGGCCTGAGCACGATACCCTGGTTGCGCTTTACCCTGTTCAACCTCCTCGGCGCCGGCATCTGGGCGTCTGTGATCGGGCTGGCCGGCTACTACTTCGGCCGGGCGATCGAGACGGTCATCGGCGACATCCGCCACTACGAACTCGAGGTGATGGGGGGTATCATCGCCGCCGCCGTACTGCTGTGGGTGGTGCACCGCTACCGCCGGCGGTAGCGCTCGGCCAACACGCCCCCCTGAAGCCAATCCGCCATGGAATCAGAATCCCGCAAGGTGCAGGCCGAACCTGACGGCAATACGCGCGCCGATGATTTGACGAACGCAAACTCCGGCCAGGCACGCCTGCACTGGGTGCGGCGCGTGCTGCCCGTGGCCTTCCTGGCAATTGTCGCGACACTGGCCGCGCGCGAACTGCGCGGACTCGACCTGCATGCCGTGCGCACGGTGTTGCACGACATCTCCCTGCCCCGGCTGCTGATGATCCAGTCCGCCGCCATCGCGGGGGTCCTGGCCATGAGCCTGTACGACTGGCGTGCGGCCCGCGCCTTCCAGCTCGAGCTGCCGCTAGGCACACTGGTACGCACTGCCTGGATCGCCAACGCCTTCAACAATCTCATCGGACTTTCCGGCCTGGCCGGTTCGGGTATCCGCCTGCTGCTGTTCGGCAGTGCCGGCATCGACACCGGGCGCGCCGCCGCAGTTTCAGCCCTGATCATGGCGTCGGTGCCGGTTGGTCTGGCGGTGCTGTGCTGGCCGCTGCTGCTGACTGGCGGGCCGGGTATAGACCGGCTGCCAGTACCGGCCTGGATGGCCTGGTCCGCACTCGCCGTCTTCGCCGCCTATCTGCCGGTCTACCTCCTGACTCTCCATCGCGGTCTGTTCACGCGACTCCTGCAGGGCCTGGCACCGCAGTCCGCGGCCACGCTGGCCATGCTGGTCATCATCTCGACGCTGGACTGGCTGATCGCCGCGGCCACGGCATGGCTCGCCTTCGAGATCAGCGGCGCATCCATTGCCTGGCTCCCGTTCCTGGCCGGATTCGTGCTGGCCTCGACGCTGGGCATCCTGAGCCTGATACCGGGCGGCCTCGGGGTGTTCGACACCGCGCTGGTGGTGCTGCTGGCACCCTGGGCACGCAGCCCGGAACACCTCGTCTCGGGCATCCTCGTCTACCGGCTGTGCTACTACGTGATGCCCTGGCTGATCGCGGTCTACCTGGGCGCGGACCGCCTCATGCTGCCACAGCACTGGGAACAGCTGCCGATCGTGCGCCAGTGGCGCGACAGCCGCCTGACCGGCCTGCTGCGCCTGCCGCTGAACATGCTGGCCTCGCTCGGGGTGCATGCGCTGGCCTACCTGACCTTCGCCGGTGGCGTGATCCTGCTCGTATCGGCCGCCTTTCCCACCTTGAGCGACCGCCTGGTCGTACTCAAGTCGTATGTCCCGCTTGCCGCCATCGAGATTTCGCACACGCTCTCCGTCGCTGCGGGCGCGTTACTCATCGCGCTCGCGCGCGGCATCGCCGCCCAGGTGCGCAGCGCCTATCACCTGACCCAGATCCTGCTGGTCACCGGTGCACTGTTCACCTTCATCAAGGGCTTCGACTTCGAGGAGGCCATCGCCCTGCTGACCGTCACCCTGCTGTTGAGCCGGCAGCGCACACGTTTCTACCGCGCGAGTTACCCGTTGTTCAGCGCCCGCAGCCTGCTGTGGCTGGCTGGCCTGGTGATCGCTATCGCCGGCTTTGCCTGGCTCGGCAGTTGGGTGCATGGCGGGATTCCACTCGGCTGGACCCACCTGTCACGCTTCGCGCACAACCTGGACGCACCGCGCTTCGCGCGCGGCCTGGTCATCGCCATGGCAGCCGTCATCGCCTGGTTCGGCTGGTCCTTCTTTCGCCAGCCGAAAACAATTTCCGGACCTGCCGACGCACAAACCCTGGCCGAGGCGGAGGTCGTGCTCAATCGCGACGGCGGCAGCGAGTTCGCCCACCTGGTGTTTCTCGGCGACAAGTCGCTGGTGTGGACTCCCGACCGCCGCGCCTTCGTCCAGTACGGGCGGATTCGCGACCGCCTCGTGGCCCTCGGCGACCCATGCGGCGCTCCGGACGCCTTCGATGCCGCGATCATCGCCTTTCGCGATTTCGCCGACCTGCACGATCTGCGGCCCTGCTTCTACGAGATCAGCGACACGCACGTGCACCGCTTTCACGATGCGGGTTTTGCCCTGTTCAAGCTGGGCGAGACGGCGTTGGTCAGACTCGCCGAATTCACCACGGCGGGCAAGCGCGGCGAATCGCTGCGCCACAGTGCCAACCGGGCCCGGCGCGAGGGCGCCGTGTTCGAACTGCTCGCGCAGCCGCTCGAGCCGGCGTTGTGGCCGGAACTGCGCGCGATCTCGGACAGCTGGCTGGCCGCGCACCGCACCGCGGAAAAAGGCTTCTCCCTGGGCAGCTATCGCGAGTCCTACCTGCGCCGCAGCCCGGTTGCGGTGATCCGGATCGGGACAGCGGTCGTTGCCTTCGCCAACCTGATGCCCGACTACGGCAGCCGCACCACACTGAGCATCGACCTGATGCGCCACAGCCCGCAGGCCCCGCCCGGCACCATGGACCTGCTGTTCGTCGAACTGATCCAGCACGCGCAGGCCGAGGGTTACCGGTACTTCAGTCTCGGCATGGCACCGCTCGGCGGCGTGGGCGAGACACGCTATGCACGCACGGGCGAGAAAATCGCCCGGCTCGCCTACGAGTACGGCAACCGGCTGTACAACTACAAAGGGCTGCGCAGCTTCAAGGACAAGTACCATCCCGAATGGCACAGCGCCTATCTCGCCTACCCCGTGCTGACGCCGCTGCCGGGACTGCTGCTGGACACCACAGCGCTGATCGCGGGCGGTTACCGGCGCATCTTCACCCGCTCGGATTGAGGACAGGAGTACCCGCATGGAAGTATTGCGCCATATCGAGTACGGTCTCAGCCCCGCGGCCCTGCTGCTGCTGGTGATCTACCACGCGCACCTGATTCGCAAGATACGCCGTGACCCGCTCAGTACCTCAATGGGCCTCGCCGCACGCGCCCGCTCGCTGTGGGTAAGGGCCATGATGCGTGAGAGCCGGGATATCGTGGCCGTGCAGACGCTGCGCAACTGGACCATGGCGGCCAGCTTCCTGGCCTCCACCGCCATCCTCATCGGACTGGGCATCTTCAACCTGGCGGTCACCGCGGACAAACAAGGCGAGCTGTCGCTGCTGATCAGCCACTTCGGCAGCGGACATCCGGGCCTGTGGGTCGGCAAGCTCGTCCTGCTCGGCATCGATTTCCTGTTCGCGTTCTTCAATTTCACGCTCGCCATCCGCTACTACAACCATACCTGCTTCCTGATCAACCTGCCGCCGGACCTGCACGGGGAAATCACGGTCGCGGACGTGGCCGAGATCCTCGACCGCGGCGGCATCCACTACACGCTGGGCATGCGCGCCTATTACCTTGCCATACCGCTGGCCCTGTGGCTGTTCGGGCCACTCTGGCTGCTGGCCGGCACGCTGGCGCTGATCGCCGCCCTGTACCGGATCGACCGTGGAATTTAACGCCCCGGTCGTTGTCCGACCGTGACCCGGAGAGCTGCTGACATGACCATCCTGCGCTATTGCCTGCTGTTGCCTTTTTTTCTCGCCAGCATGTCGTTCGCCCGCGCCGATCCGGCTGCGCCTGCGGAGGAAACGTTCAGCTTCGCCCATTTTGGCGATGTGCATGTCTACCGCAACTCGGCGCAGCCGAAGCACGTGGTGCTGTTCGTCTCCGGCGACGGTGGCTGGAACCTGGGCGTAATCGACATGGCACGGTCGCTGGCCGGCCTCGATGCGCTGGTGGCCGGCATCGACATCACGGCCTACCTTAAGAACATACAGGCCGTTAAGGCCGCGTGCTGCTATCCGGCCGCGGATTTCGAGGGTCTGAGCCAGTACCTGCAGAAACGCTACAACTACCCGGATTATGTCCAGCCGGTGCTGGTGGGCTATTCCTCGGGTGCCACGCTCGTCTATGCCACGCTCGCGCAGGTGCCGCCGAACACCTTCCGCGGCGGCATCAGCCTGGGCTTCTGTCCCGACCTGCCGCTGACCCGGCCCCTGTGCCGCGGCAACGGGCTGAAATTCACACCCGCGGCCGATGGCAAGGGTTATGACTTTCTTCCCGATCCCTCCCTGACCACCCCCTGGGTGGCCCTGCAGGGGGATATCGATCAGGTCTGCGACGCCAAGGCGACAGCAACCTTTGTCAGCCAGACCGGCAACGCCCGGCTGGTGAATCTGCCCGGCGTAGGTCACGGCTATTCCGTGCAGAAGAACTGGCTGCCGCAGTTTCACGCGGCGTTCACCCAACTGGTCGCCGATGCGCGCCCGCCACAGACTGCGAAATCCGCCGACCTGGAAGACCTGCCGCTCGTCGAGATCACGGTCAAGCAGCCCGGCAGGACCTTCGCCGTGATCGTCTCCGGCGACGGTGGCTGGGCCAGTATCGACAAGTCACTGGCGGACAGCCTGGCCAGCGAGGGTATCCCCACGGTCGGACTGGACTCCCTGCACTACTTCTGGACCCGTCGCACGGAAGACGAGATGGGCCGCGACCTGACCGCCATCGTGCAGCACTACCTCGCCGCCTGGCATAAGGACCGGGTACTGCTAATCGGCTACTCGCGCGGTGCCGACGTCCTGCCCTTCATGGCGAGCCGCCTGCCGTCCGACCTGCGCGAGCACACCGCGCTGGTCGCCCTACTGGGCGCCGAACACGGCATCGACTTCGAGTTTCGCGTCGCCGACTGGCTGCCGGGCAGCATGCAGGATGCGCCGCACCAGGTCCTGCCGGAGGTCGAGAAGCTGTCCGACTACCGGGTGCTCTGCATCTACGGCGAGGACGAACCCGCCCCCCTGTGCCCGGACCTCGACCCGGGACGCTTCACGGTGCACAAGCTGGCCGGCGGTCATCACTTCGGTGGTGATTACGCGGCGCTCGCCGATCTGATCCTGCAGACCGCCAGTCCGTAAGACGCAATAACGGAACCGAGGGCATGGAACCCATCGACCTGAGTGGCGCAGGATACTGCTCGCCGTACATGGCGTGCTCGCTGTGGCAAGCACGTGACATGCCCTGCTGTTCAAGCGCGATCCCCGGTCGGCGCTGGGCTGGATTGCAGCGTGCCTTGCCTACCCGATCATCGGCCCCATGCTTTATATTTAATCGGCATCAACCGCCTGCGCACGTGCGCGTATCAGCTCAAGGGGACACCTTATCGGCGGCTGGTCATCGTAATTCTGCGTTACCGGCGGCAGAATCTCCATGCTAGTCGGTCATGCGGTGCATAGCGTTTTGACCGGTGACAGCTGCAATGTGTTGCACGCGGGCCGATCCAGGGGCGATCCTTATGGCCAAACAGCGCAGACCAAAACCCTAATATGGCCAGCGGGAATTCGAGGGCTTTCTCAGGCGCGGACGTGCAGCATGGTCTTGTGCGCGCGTTGCACGTCGTGTCACCAGGAACAACAGGTGTTCTGAAGCAGGAGGCAGCGAGGCTTCTGTTTAGCTGTGGTGCATGGCGGATGGCCGTGTCCCACTTTGCAATCTACCTGTAACCGCACTGTGCCTTGCTAGTACCGACAGCGGCAACCCGGTCGCCCTGACGAAAACAGCCGTTCAACCAGTTGCCGCTGACGGTCTCGCCATCTGCAGCCCGGAAGGTGCCCGAGCCATTGGGAAGACCGCCCCGGAATCCACCCTCGTAGCGGCTGCCGTTGGCAAATACGAACGTCCCGTGCCCCTGGAATTCCCCGTTCACGAATTCGCCCTCGTAGCGGCCTCCGGCGTGGTAACTGAACGTCCCGCGCCCGGTCATCTTGTCGTCGATGAAGTCCCCTTCGTATCGATCGCCGTTGACGTGCGTGTAGGTGCCTTGGCCCGCACGCCGACCGCCGGTGAACACGCCTTCGAAGCGGTCGCCATTGTCGTAGGTGAGTATGCCGGCTCCATGTAGCTTGCCCGCCTGCATCTCGCCGACGTAGCGTTCTTCCTGCCACGCCCCGTCGTCACGGTACCGGTAGAGCTCGACACCCTGCCCGCTCGCCTTACCGTCGACGCACGCCCCCGACCAGGTGACGGTCTCATGGGACTGTGGCAGCGCATCCCAGACAAGGCAGCCCGCGGTCGTTGCCTGCCAGCGGCCGTCGGCCCAGGCCACGGATGCGATGTACCACGTTCCACACAGGAGCGCCAGGAGCGCAACTGCGAAGCGTAACCGCATGGTCACCTCACCTGATACGAGATCGAGCGAGACAATGTTGGATTGTGGAAGCATAACCCTTGTTTCACGAGAATCCACCTGTCGCTTGAGTCAAGCCAGGCCATGCTGGAATTCCTAAAAATCTGTCTGTTCCGCCACTGAAACCGACACATGCTTTCTCCGTTCCAGGTAGCGCAAGGGTGGCGGTTCGTGCGGGGACGGGAATGGGTGGCAGAGTGACAGTCAGGAGCGGCGAACACTACCTCGAACAGCACGGCCGCGTCATTGCCCGCTTTTTACATCGCGATTCACCCTCTCACTCCAAACCCGGTGCGTAAAGCAGTCTAGAAATCCGGATCCGGATAGATATCCGTCCAGGGCATCATGAACATGCGATGGCCAAACGGATCTACGGGCCACGCAAGCTCGTCCCGCGCACTGAGCGCGTTGAGCAACTGCTCGCGCTCAACCGCCGGCAGGTTCCTCTGCCTCATGACCTGCCTGCGAATCTCGTCACGGCTACCGGTGAACTGGTACGTTTCGAGCTTGCCATTGACATCGAGATACCGGATCTCCGCCTGGTAACTGCCATCTGCAAGCTTCTGTAACGACAGCGCATCGAACGTGTCCCAGCTCCCCTCGGCTGAGTGCGGTGACGGCCCGGCATACGGAGCCCTCGGATGCGCGTGGTGGTAGCGGGGCATCGCCGTCCAGGGTCGCTCCCCTGCCGCCGCGCCAGTCACGGCGGCTTGTGCCTCGCCCAGCGTGACCTGCACCTCGTCCGTCACACCGTTGCGTACCCGTTTCAGGGTGACGGTCTTGTCCGCGCCTTCCGTTCTGACCAGCTGGCTCAGTTGCTCCGTGGAAAACAGTTTCTGGTCATCAAGCGAGAGCAGTATGTCATAGGCACGAAGACCGGCCCGTGCCGCGGGAGAATCATCCGCGACATCCTGGATCATCACACCCTGACCCGCGGGGAGGACACCGGCGAGCTGGGCGCGCAATGCCCGGGGAATGGAGTGCAACACCACGCCGAGATAACCACCCGCACCCTGCGCTACAGCCGGAACCGCCGGCTGGGTTGTCGGCTCGGCCGCGATACCCGCTGTCGACAGTGGAATAGCCATTACCAGCGCAATGGCTGCAGCAAGCTGACGCATCTTCATGATCGGTCACCTCCGGATGATTCTATGGTGAGTGATGAGACCGTAGATCTGTGCGGCAGTTCCGTGCCAAACAGAGATACGCGCGAACCGGTTTTGCAGCGAAACCCGGCAAAGATGTCTCCTGGCAGGCAGAGCGGCTTTTTCTGCAGCCCCGCGATC